>JALHUP010000168.1 GCA_022866585.1 Candidatus Zixiibacteriota bacterium
TCGGGGGCATCAAGACGTCATTGACCAGTGAGGTGATGATTTTGCCAAACGCCGCTCCAATAATAATCCCGATTGCCATGTCGAGCACATTCCCGCGCATGGCAAACTCTTTGAATTCCTTTAACATCTTCCACCCTCTCTTCTTAATGGTTTACCCATACAAATGCATTAGGAGACCCCTGAAAAAGTCAAATAGGAAGGGTTCCTATGGAGTGTCAAGCTTTAACTTGACCTAAGACTTCTTCTCCGCAGGATTCCCCGCCTTTGGCGGGGGAGATTGACGACAATTCCCGCACGAACAAGAGCGTTTTTCAACAAGCCCTAAAGGCGACCACTCCAAGTTCTCTTCTCCAAATAGGTTTTAAGAGACCTCTTTAGGCTTTCTTGCGGAGTCACAAACCGCATGGCTCATACCACGGAAATTCAGCCATCTGCATCTTTTGCCTTAAAAATCTTGACGTTTGCCCATTCAGCAGGGGAATCAAAAAGCGGAGAGACTGGGATTCGAACCCAGGAGGGTTTTCAAGCCCTACACGCTCTCCGGGCGTGCTCCTTAAACCAACTCGGACATCTCTCCGGTAGATTTTAATTGAGAGTTTAAAACCTTTTAACCTTTAAACTCCCTTTTCATTATAACATTTCTTGAAGCCAAACACAATAAAATTTTTGGCATCGTCTCTCGCGGGTAGAGAATGCATCGTCATCGACCAACCATCGGCTTGCCGCCACGGATCCATCCTGCCTTTGCCCGGTCTTTTCTCTTGCTCGGACACCGGTTGCACTCACAAGCCTCCCCCCACCCTACTCTACCAAATGGGAAATGGTCAAGGGTGTCCCACCTTTGGCGGGGTTGACCTACGTGTCAAAGGAAGATCTCCAAAATGGAAGGCTAAAGCCTTCCGCTACATGCGGGCTATTCAACAATAGAAAGTAATAAAGCTGTTGGGTTATTTTCTCATCGGATTGGCTCAGACAAATATTCAAGATTCGTATAAATGAATACGCATGAACGATAAACAGACTTAAGCAACAGACTCGTCCTATATGAACCTCTCAAATCGCTCTTTTTTCGCCTTGCATATCGGGCACACTTCAGGTGGGTCTTCTCTTGCGCATAAATAGCCACAAACCTTGCATCTCCATACCGGTAGGGGGAGGGAAGAAACACCTTTTGCTATAGATTTAGGTTTTGCTCTTTTTCTTTCCTCTGAAGAAGGACGCCTTTCAGGTATCGATCCTAAGTTTTTTTCGCCTTTTAAAACTGCTTGTGAGACATAAAGGGCACAATAGCACGTGCCGTAATCATTTAGATCCGGATCCCTATAATCGCAAGGGCAAATTATATCAAGATCTTTTTCCTTGATACCTTCCGCTAACCTGCATGGACATGCCCAGTAGCCATATCTTTTCTCGTTTACAAGCAAGCCCTCGACAAGGTCTTTGGTGTGTTCCACATCCGTATTTAGATGGTATCCGGATGCCTCCGCCTCCCGGTTTAACCTTTCATAGAGTTTATCTACTTCTTTTCCAGTTACCTCTACCCTATCACTCATGCTCCTATTGCCTCCTTGATTTTCTCCTCTTGGTAGCCCACAATGCATTCATTGTTGATCACCAGCGTAGGAAAGGAGCGGCGGGGATTCCAGTGCTCCAACTCCTCCATAGCCTTTGCCTTCTCCTCTCCTTCTAAAAGATCAACGTCGGTGTAATCATATTCTACCCCCATTTCGTTCAGAAGACGTTTAGTTTTTTTGCACCAGCCACACGTGCTTAAGGCATACATCATAATATTTCCCTTGTTCTTGCCCTTAACATGTTTCATTTCCATATTTCACCCCTCATTGTAAATGTTCATACAAGCGAATTTTTCCAATCGAATTCGCTTTAGACTCTTTTTCTAAATTCTAACAAACGCGTAATTATTTCGATACGATGCCCCCCTCCCCCACAAGGAGACTGTGTCGTAATTGTGTTTTGAGGTTGTAGCCGTCCATATGGACGTAAGTCATTGGAATTCAACAGCTCGATTTCGCCCCGCTAAGCGGGGCGGCTACAAAAACCGAAATTCTGACACACCCTCAAGGGGAGAAGGAAGGTTACTATCTCTTATTTACCACTACTTTTTAGCCTTCCTTTTTTCTTTTGTAATCTTTAATCGCTTCGTGAAGGGCGTCTGCGGCTAAGTTGGAACAGTGCATCTTCTGTGGAGGGAGACCCTCAAGTTCATTAGCTACATCGTCACGGGTTAGTTTCATGGCTTGGTCTACATGCATCCCTTTCGCCATCTCGGTCACCATACTGCTCGTGGCAATGGCTGAACCGCAGCCGAAAGTTCTGAACTTTATATCAGTAATAATGTCGTCTTTTACCCTAATAAACATCTCCATCAGATCGCCGCAGACGGGATTCCCCACCTTGCCATATCCGTCAGGGTTTTCTATGGTTCCTACATTCCTTGGATTCAAGAAATGTTCCAATACTTTCTTACTATAGCCTACCTGAGCCAAGCTACTCACCTCCCTTATTTCATAGCGGCGAAAGTTTTCTCAATCTCTCCACCGTTTCCTTTACAGCCTTTGTAATCATGGGCACTTGTTCAACCTTATTTGCTCGTCCCAAGGTCAAAACCATTGAACCATGAGCCTCTTCGTGTTTTAAACCTATTGCCAATAAAACGTGTGATGGTTCCAATGTCTTGGAAGAGCAGGCTGATCCGGTGGATACTTGTATGTTATAGATCATATCCATATTCAATAGGATGCTCTCCCCCTCTATGCCACTGAACCTGAAGCTGGCATGGTGGGGAAGCCTTTGGGTAGGATGACCGGTGAGATATGATTTATCGATCTTCAATATCTCAGAGATAAGTTTATCCCTTATCTCCTCCAGCCTCTTTTTTTCCTGTTCCATTTCATCTTTTGCTATCCTTGCCGCCTCTCCCATTCCAGCAACAGCGAATAAGTTCTCGGTCCCAGACCTGAGCCCACGCTCCTGTCCCCCACCGGGAAGGATGGATTGAAGTTTTATCCCCGGTTTTATGTACAATGCACCGGCACCCTGAGGACCATACATATCGTTAGATGAAAGGGTTAACAAATCTATCCCCTCATTTTGGACGTCGATAGGTATACGCCCTGCGGCCGCCGTTGCATCCACATGCAAATACAACCCCTTCTTATGAACTATCTCACTTATCTTTTTGATAGGCTCTATTGTCCCTATCTCATTGTTTGCATACATTATCGAAGTCAGTGTGGTATCTTTGGTCAAAATATCATTGAGTTTTTCTGACTCTACAAGACCGGTTGAGTCCACAGGTATAATGGTGAGTTCGAAACCACTTTTCTGAAGCTCTTTCATGGGATTGAGAACTGAGATGTGTTCTATGGCGCTTGCCGCAACCTTTTTCCCCTTTCCTATGTTCCGAAGTGCGGTTCCCTTGATAGCCAAGTTGTTGGATTCAGTTGCCCCACCTGTAATGAGAATACAGGTTTCATTCTCTGCGTTAATAAGCTCCGCAACTTTTTTCCTGGCATCTTCGATAGCTCTTTTCGCCGTTAATCCTACTGAATGGAGGGACGAGGGATTTCCAAAGTCCTCTTTAAGATACTGCTTGGCAAACTCCAATACTCTGGGATCAACCGACATGGCTGAGGCGTGGTCCAAATATATCTTTTCCATAGTCTTTTGAATCTCCTATTTTACTTCTTTTTAAAACCACATGGTCGCCCCCGCTTCCAGCGCCAGATCGTTCAGGGTTGCGGCACCGACTATCTTCACCCCTGGTATCAATTCCACTTTTTCCCAACCCAACATCTGCTTGGAAGCTTCACATACATAAATTTCGATTCCCATGTCCAAAGTTTTCTTAAGCATTTCCCCAACGCTGGGAAACGATCCGAGTTTTATCTTTTCGGCGGCGCCCGGCAGGAGTATTTTTAAGCCCAGGCCTAAGTAATAAAGTTTTGGGTTAATATCCATCGCCTTCGCCGTTTGCGCCAAAACTAAAGGTGAATACTGTCTTTCCGGCTGGTCACTGGTTTGCACATATAGGATTGAGTTTTCGTCTCTCATTTTTTGCTCCTTTAATAAGGTTCGATGCTCGGACTTCGTTGGCGATGCTTGTAACGAAGTGCGTCTCTCGAAGCTCGACGCTCGAAAATTTATTCACCTTATCAGATGTTCGATCTTCTAACTTCGAGCCTCCAGCATCGATACGAGTCGTCAAGATCCCACTTCGCGGGACTTCGTCAACGTTAACCGAGCTTCGAAAACCAATTTGTCCGCACATGCGGACACTAGACGGTGCGTCTGTCTCCCTCATTTCGTCTTTTGTATATAGAAGGTTAATATTGTCCCTTCTTTTTCAAATTTCAGAATTTTATGTCCGGTCCTCTTAGCCCATCGTTTTATGTCCTCTTCCGCCGCAGGATCGTCTGCCTCTACTTTCAACACCTGCCCCACCTCGATCTTCTCAATTTCCTCCTTGGTCATGGCAATGGGCATGGGGCAATAAAGACCTACACAATCCAGTTCTGCATCGGGAATAATGTCCGAACCCATCATCAGGACCTCCTTAATCTCCTCCCCCTTGATGGGGGAGGATAAAGGAGAGGGTGAAAAAAGGCTTTAATCACCCTCCCCTCTATCCCCTCCCACTCGTAGTGAGCTTGTCGAACTATCTAAGAGGGTGTGTCATAATCATGTTTTGAAGTTGTAGTCGCAATCTTCAGATTGCGTAAGATATTGGAATTCAACATATCGATTTCGCCCCGCTAAGCGGGGCGGCTACAAAAACCGAA
>JALHUP010000169.1 GCA_022866585.1 Candidatus Zixiibacteriota bacterium
AATGCCATCCTGAGACCGGTTTTAATAATCTTGACTTTGCCCATAAATATTTTAAGCCTGGGGCTTTTCACTTTGGTGATAAATGGATTCCTTTTATATGTCGTCTCGGGGTTAGTCTCAGGGTTTGAGATTGTCAGTTTCTGGAGAGCTTTTTGGGCGGCGCTTTTGATCAGCATAGTAAATGCTTTGATAAATTTTCTTATACATAAAGAGCCTCAAGTAAACATAACTTATATCAAAAGATGAAAAATGGTGGTCTTGATTGTTGTGGAGGGCTGAAGCTCATTTGAGTCAACTGACCCTCCGCTACATTGTCGTCTTTCATTTAGGAGAGTTGGAATGGATTTTTGTTATATCGAAGATATTGGGAAACACGAGGGGGAAAAGGTTACCCTCAAAGGCTGGCTTTATAACAAAAGGTCTAAAGGAAAAATCCATTTTCTTTTAGTTCGGGATGGAACCGGGATCATCCAATGCGTTTTGACCAAAGGTGAAGTGGCGGACAATATTTTCAATACTTCTGATGAACTCACTCAAGAGTCTTCGTTAGAGGTGACGGGGACGGTACGGCAAGACCAGAGAGCTCCCGGGGGTTATGAATTAAACTTGTCGGATCTAAAAATAATCCAGATCGCTCAGGATTATCCCATAACGCCCAAGCCCCATGGAACCACCTTTCTGTTTGATCATCGCCATCTTTATTTAAGATCGAGGCGACCACATGCTATTCTAAAGGTGAGAAATGAGTTGATCTGGGCGATCCGAAACTACTTTTATAAAAACAAATTTGTCTTGATCGATACTCCTCTTTTGACTGGTTCAGTGGGGGAGACCACCAGCACCCTGTTCGAAACCCAGTATCTTAATGAGGGGAAGGCATACTTAGCTCAGACTGGACAATTGTATTTAGAGGCGGCTATAGCGGCATTCGGGAAAGTTTACTGTTTTGGTCCCACCTTCAGAGCCGAGAAATCTAAAACCAGAAGACACTTAACCGAATTCTGGATGGTGGAGGCGGAGGAGGCTTTCTACGATAATGACGATAATATGGATCTGCAGGAGGATTTTTTGATCTTTATCGTGAATTGGATTCTGGAAAAATGCCAAGAAGAGCTTAAAGAGCTGGAAAGGGATATCTCCCCTTTGGAAAAGGTGAAAAAACCTTTTTATAGAATCTCCTATGATGAAGCAGTGGAGAAGCTAAAAAAAGCGGGAAGTAAAATTGAGTGGGGAACTGATTTTGGTGGCGAAGATGAAACCATCTTGACTAAGATGTTTGATCGTCCAGTTTTCGTTTACAATTATCCTAAAAAGGCAAGAGCATTCTATATGAAGCCGCATCCGACAAGGGATGATGTGGTTTTGTGTGCTGATCTTTTGGCTCCTGAAGGGTATGGAGAAATCATCGGCGGGTCGCAGAGGAATGACGATTATGACAGTTTAGTTCAAAGAATAAAAGAGGAGAATCTGCCTCTGGATGCGTATAAATGGTTTCTGGATTTAAGGAAGTATGGCTCAGTTCCGCACTCTGGTTTTGGCTTGGGAGTGGAAAGAACATTGACTTGGATTTGTGGTTTATCTCATATAAGGGAATCAATTCCGTTTCCGAGAACCATTTATAGGCTTTATCCATGATTTCTCTGGAATAGAGAGGTCCGTCTCCTTCTTTAAGACGCACCGCAAGCGGTGCTACTCCTGTTTTGGCTCTATTTTGTTGGTTGAGAAGCCAAGGAAAAGTTTAGAGGAGTTAAGGGTTAGCCTTTTACATGGGTAAAATCCTTACGGATTAAATCCTTTAGTTTTTAGACGAGGGTGTTAAGTTGAAGAGTTATCCATTTAAAGAGATAGAGACCAAATGGCAAAAGATCTGGGAGGAGTCGAAATTATATCTAGCTCCGGATCATCCTGAAAAGAAATACTACATGCTGGTGATGTTTGCCTATCCTTCGGGCGACATCCACATAGGACATTTTAGAAATTTCATCATCGGGGATGCGGTAGCAAGATATAAGATGATGCATGGGTATCAAGTTTTGCATCCTTTCGGCTGGGATGCTTTTGGCTTGCCGGCAGAGATAGCGGCTATAAAAAGAAAGATCCATCCCAAAGAATGGAGCATGGAGAACATAAAAGTCTCCGATGCAACTTTGAAAAGATGCGGGATAAGCTTTGACTGGAGTCGGGAGGTCATCACTTCCGAGCCTGAGTATTATAAATGGACGCAGTGGATGTTTTTAAAACTTTATGAGAATAATTTAGCTTATCGAGATACCGCCTTTGTCAATTGGTGCCCTGGCTGCAAGACCGTATTAGCCAATGAACAGGTGGAGCAGGGGAGATGCTGGAAATGCGAATCTGAGGTTATAGAAAAAGAGCTGGAGCAGTGGTTTTTTCGGATCACTTCCTACGCTGATAGGCTTTTGAAAGACTTGGATAAGCTG
>JALHUP010000170.1 GCA_022866585.1 Candidatus Zixiibacteriota bacterium
AATGTATAACTCCTTTAATAGCTCTCCTGCTTTCACCTTTATAGAATCCAATCCAAAGATGCCATCTGCAATGATCACCGGTGCACCTAAGCTCAGGGGGTTATATCCCGTCTGACTGGCAACTTCTAAATATTCGTAAGCTTTCAGTCTTGCAGAATCTGTAATAAAGGGCTTTACCTCAACTCTCTTTAATTGATCCACCACCAGTCGAACGAAATTTGGTCTGATGGTATGATGCGCTCCGGGATTGCCCAAATGCATTTTAACCGGAACTAACTCACCACCAGAAAAATATCTCCCCAAATCGATCTTCTCTAATATCTTTTCCAGTCTCCCCAAAACGCTATATTGATAATCAAACTTCTCTACTCTTGAGTCTATGAAATATAATTTACTTGCCATCTTTTTCCCTCACAAAGCGAACCGATTTTTTGAAATTTATCCGAACGAATTAATACAGACGCAAAAATATCTGTTACACTTTTATTGATTCCCCCTCACCCCTGCCTCTGGCGGGATTTTCAACCTTACCCTCTCCCCCCAGGGAAGAAGGAAGTTCCGTTCTGGCGGGGTACCCTTACCCCGCCACATTTTTGGGTTCGGGGTGGGGGCACCCCGAACCAACAGTAATCCACTGTTTATGCACTCATACGAGACTTTGGCATTTTTTCAAAAAATACCAAATGGGCGGGGCAACCACAATCGCTTGCGCCAAACTTCGGCATTATAATCTTGGCTTCAGGTTTTTCTAACATCTTTAAGTTCAAAGCACATTCATCAAATTTACCATTGGTGAAGAAAAATATCTCTTTGATCGAAGCGAAATCTAATAGATAATCGATATGCCAGAAATGTTTTTTATTTTTCTTAAGGTGTCTTTCCACCCTTTTTTCCAATCCATTGCGAGCACTGCCGGTGTAAACATAATAACCTTTAGGAAATCTCCACCTTCCCTTTTTGCCAATAACAATCAAAGCATTTTTAGGCAAATGAATCCGTAATTGATAAATGCCCTTTGCCATAAAATGATTGAGAGTGGTTCGGGAATTCCAATTCCCGAACCAACTTGAGCCTTACCTAACACCTAAAACCTTACACCTTATCCAAAGCCCGCCTCAGATCTTCCACCAGATCGTCTGCATCCTCGATGCCACAGGATAATCTTATCATTCCGGGGGTAACATCTGCTTTTTCCAACTCCTGTTGACCAAATCCATAATGAGAGGTAAGGACGGGAATGCTTGCCAACGACTCCACCCCACCCAGACTGGTGGCATTGATGAAAAGCTTTAAAGAATCCATCACTTTGGTGGCAGACTTCAAACCACCTCTTACTTCAAAGCAGATCATCCCTCCGAATCCTTGCATCTGTCTTTTTGCTAAAGCATGTTGAGAATGATTTGGCAATCCCGGATAAAAGACTCGTTTAACCTTTTTGTGTTTAGATAGAAATGAAGCGATCTTTTCGGCATTGTGGTTGTGCCTCTCCACCCTTATAGCTAAGGTTTTGAGTCCTCGTAAAAGAAGAAAGGCACCCAAAGGATCGATACACCCCCCGAAAACTTTCATGGTTTCCCTGGCTTGGTCTATAATTTTTTTCTTCCCAACGATCACTCCTGCCACTAAGTCGCTATGTCCACCCAGGTATTTGGTGGCGCTGTGAACCACAAAATCAGCCCCCAAGGCAAGTGGCTTTTGATTATAGGGTGTGGCAAAAGTGTTATCCACCACCACCGGGATTTTTTTCTTCTTTGCGATCCCAACAAATTTTACAATATCCGCTACTTTTAGATTGGGATTGGTCGGGGTCTCACAAAAGAAGAGCTTGGTTTTGGGGCTTACCCAATCTTTGGCTTTGTCTATTTCTTCAGGATTGACAAAGTGGACTTTGATGTTAAGATTAGAAAAGGCATGTTTAAACAGATGATACGTTCCTCCGTAGATCGGTTCGGTGCTTATTATTTCCTCTCCGGAGGAAACCAATGTCAAGGCGATGGTGGAAACAGCCGCCATGCCGGAGGAGACCACCAAGCCTGCTTCCCCTCCCTCTAAGATCGCCATCTTCTCCTCAACTGTTTTTAAAGTCGGATTTCCGTATCGGGTGTAAAGATATTTATCCGGATCACCTTTCTGAAATTTTATAAGTTCAGCTGTGTTCTCAAAGGCGAAGGTTGAGGTCTGGAAGATAGGCTTGGTTACTGCTCCATAAGGAAATCTATCCTCCTCTCCCGCGCATACCACCAATGTGGGGAATGCATATGCATCTTTCGATTTATATTTTTTCTTCATATTGTAACAGTTCCTTTCACTTAGGTTTGAAGGGCGTAAGCGCCCCGCTAAGCGGGGCGGCTACCAAAATCTTGTGAATTCTTATCTCAAAAGCAATCCTTTCAGATTTTTTTCCAAGTCATCTTTATCAAATGACCCATCATATTTTTTCTTTATATTCCCTTTTTGGTCCACTATCAAAGTAGTGGGCATTCCGGAGAAACTCTCTAAACTCTGGAGCATCTGTTCGTTCCCTATTAGAACTGGATACCCGATCCCCTTTTTTTGTATAAATGGCGCTACTAGATTTAAGCTGTCTTTATCCAGTGCAATGCCAAGCACCACCAAACCCTCATTTTTATATCTTTCAGAAAGTTCGTTCAACTTAGGTATTTCTTCCTCGCAGGCGGGACACCAGGTCGCCCAGAGGTTGATAATGAATACCCTTCCCTTAAAATCTTTTAAACTAAAAATTTTCCCACTCAAATCGGGAAGAGCAAAATCAAAGTTCGGTCCTACGGTGCGGGTTCCTTCGGGCTTGGGATCCTTCTTTTCAGAAGATTTACCACAACAAAGCAAGAGCGCAAAGCTAAAAATGGGAAAAAGAACGATCAGTTTTTTGAAGAGGTCTCGCATTTTCTTCAATTCGAGTTTAGTTTAAGCAACTTCCTTGGTGATCAAACCATTCTCTACAAGAGCTTCCTGTAATGAACAACTATTTGACTAAAGAGGCAAGGAAAAAATTGAAATTTTTTAGTGGGTGGAATTATTCGCTTTTGGACTTCTCTAAGCTCTGTCAAACTGCGGGATAAAGTGAGGAATTTGATCGGAAGGTAAAAGCAAAAAGATTCTCATTCTGAGAACCATTAACTTTGCCTTCATTTAAATGCGGAAGGCGGGATTTGAACCCGCATGGCTTACGCCGCCACCCCCTCAAGATGGTGTGTCTACCAATTCCACCACTTCCGCAAGATACCCAATTCATGTTTAGGAAAAAAAATGTTGTAGACTGTTTTGGTGAAAATTATTTTCCTTCACCCGGAGGTGGCTGTTCAGATTGGCCTTGTGGCGGAGTCTGGGGCTGAGCTTCGGGTGTGGGAGCAGGGATGTTGGTTGCCGGAGCTGTTCCTTGGGTTGCTTGTTTTCGAGCCTCATTGGGGATAGCACTCGATTTTCTTCCGGCACGCCCTGTGACCGGGGACAAGAAGCTTAAGAGTATACAGCTTAAAAAGAATGCTATTGCCAAGACCGTAGTGGCTTTAGACAAAAAGGTAGCAGCGCCCCTCCCTCCAAAGACCGCCCCGGTAATACCAGAACCACCGAATGCTCCAGCCAAACCTTCTCCTTTTGCAGATTGCAGCAAGACCACAATGATCAAGCAGATGCAAATAATCACATGCAGTATGGTTAAAAGTGTTATCAAAATTCCTCCTGATAAAGATAGTTTGTTAGTTTGTTCGTTTTCACCCTCCCCCTGTCCCCTCCCATCGAGGGAGGGGAAATCTACCAACTTCCCTCTCCCCTTGCGGAGAGGGATCATCCGCCTCTGGCGGAGGTGAGGGGTATGTGAATTATTTATTCTATTATGTTTGTCCTAAGTTGCACTTCTTACGATTTTCTCAAAAGAATCTGCATCCAAGCTTGCGCCACCTACTAAAGCGCCGTCGATATCGGACATATCCAAAAGTTGTTTAGAATTGTCCGGTTTGACCGAACCTCCATAAAGAATATTAATTTTGTCCGCACACTCTTTGCTAAACATGGATGACAAAAGCTCTCTTATGAAGAGATGAACTTCGTTTGCCTGACTTGGTGTAGCGGTCTTTCCGGTGCCAATTGCCCAAACTGGTTCATAAGCAATTACCGTCTCTTCGGCTAAGTTGCCAGTCAAGTCGGCAAATGCCCCTTTTATATGATTTTCGACTACTTGCTCGGTTTTGTTTGCCTCTCTTTCCTCCAATCTCTCACCCACGCAAATAATGGGAATAAGTCCAAATTTAAGCGCTGATTTAACCCTTAGATTTACGGTTTGGTTTGTTTCGAAAAAATAACTCCTTCTCTCCGAGTGACCTATAATAACGTATTTACATCCAATTGTCAACAACATTTCTGGGGAGACCTCCCCGGTGTAAGCTCCCTCTTTTTCCCAATGCATGTTCTGCGCACCTAAGAGGATATTAGAGCCTAAAATAGCTTCTTTGACCGAAGCCAAAGCAGTGAAGGGGGGGCATAATACTACCTTCACTGAATTCAAGTTTGACAACCTTTGTTTTAAAGTCGAAGCTAACTGGAAGGCTTCATTTTGAGTCTTATACATCTTCCAGTTGCCGGCTATGATGGGAGTTCGCATAAAACGTCCACCGTCCGCGGTCCACCGACCACCGCTAAATAATCTGTTTCATCCTTAAATTGTGACCTCACCCCCTACCCCCTCTCCATTTCATGGAGAGGGGGACAAAGGGGGAGAGGTAGAAAACAACCATTATTTATCTGTCAATGCCGCCACCCCGGGCAAAGTTTTTCCTTCTAAAAACTCAAGGGAAGCCCCTCCGCCGGTGGAGATGTGAGTAAGCTTTTTTTCCAATCCAGCTTTAGCCACTGCGGCCGCTGAGTCTCCACCTCCGACAATGGTGGTAGCGCCTTTATCGGTTATCTTGGCTAACTCCTCTGCTATCTTAACAGTCCCTTGTGCGAACTTCTTGACTTCAAACACTCCCATGGGTCCATTCCAGACTACGGTTTTGGCTTTGTCCAGTTCCCTTGTGAACTGCTCCAAAGTCTTGGGACCTATGTCCAGACCCCGCCAGTCTTGAGGAATGTTATTCTTATCGACAATCTTAGAAGGAGCTTCTTCTTTGGCTTCGGGTGCTACTACGAAATCATCAGGGAGCTTCAAATTGACTTTTTTCTCCCTCGCCTTTTTCAATATGTCTTTAGCCAGATCAACTTTGTCAGGCTCCAAAAGCGATTTGCCGATCTCTTTACCCAAAGCTTTGTCAAAAGTGAAAGCCATACCGCCGCCGATAAGAAGGGCGTCTACTTTGTCCAGCAAATTTGTGATCACATCGATCTTGCCTGAAATCTTTGCCCCACCCAAAATGGCTATAAATGGTCTTTTTGGATTGGTCAAAGCCATGCCTAAGTATTTCAGCTCCTTTTGCATCAAATAACCTGCCGCACATTGTTTGAAATATTTGGTCACTCCTTCGGTGGAGGCATGGGCTCTGTGAGCTGTGCCGAAGGCATCGTTTAT
>JALHUP010000030.1 GCA_022866585.1 Candidatus Zixiibacteriota bacterium
GCTGGAGTCCAATACCCACTCTACTTTTCTTCTTCATGGAATCACCGGGAGCGGAAAAACTCAAGTGTATATCGAAGCCATAAGAGAAACAATAAATCTGGGGAAACGGGCTTTAGTTTTGGTGCCGGAGATCTCCTTGACTCCCCAGATCATCTCCAGATTCAAAGCCAACTTTGGAGACCGGGTTGGATGTCTGCACTCTCGGCTTTCCCCCGGTGAAAGGTTTGACGCTTGGCGAAAAGCTAAAGACGGAAGGTTTTCCATTATGGTGGGAGCAAGATCAGCCGTCTTTGCGCCCCTGGAGAATTTGGGGTTGATTGTGGTGGATGAGGAACACGATCCCTCTTATAAGCAGGATGACCCGGCGCCCCGATATAATGCGAAAGACGTAGCAGTGATGAGAGGAAAACTGAATAAGGCGGTGGTGATTTTAGGCTCAGCCACCCCCAGCTTAGAATCTTATTTTAATGCCCAGAATGGGAAATACATCCTGTGCCAGTTGAAACAGAGGGTGGAAAAAAGAGCTTTGCCAGAAGTTAAGATCGTAGACTTGAGAGAAGAGAGGAAAAAGGGCAACCAAGATATCCTCTCAACTAACCTATCCTCACTTTTGAAAGAGAAAATTGAAAAAAACCAGCAGACTCTTTTATTTTTGAATCGGAGAGGTTTTTCCGCCTTTATTAAATGTGGGGAATGCGGGCATATCATGAGATGTCCTCGCTGTGACATCACTTTGACCTTTCACCGAACGGATTTTTCAATGAGGTGCCATTATTGTGGTTTCACCCAGAGGGCACCTGAACTCTGCCCTAATTGTCAAGGTTTCAAGTTCATTTATAAGGGGGTAGGGACTCAAAAGGTGGAGGAGGAGCTCAAAAGAAATTTCCCCCAAGCAAAAGTGGAGCGAATGGATCTGGACACCACCTCCAAGAAGGGTTCTCATCGGAGAATCTTAAGCGATTTCGGTAAGAAGAGGTTTAACGTTCTTTTGGGAACCCAGATGATCACCAAAGGTCTGGATTTTCCAGAGGTCACCTTGGTGGGGGTGGTCTCGGCTGATTTCAGCCTGGACCTTCCCGACTTCCGAACCAAAGAGAGAACCTTCCAATTGTTGACCCAGGTGGCAGGTAGGGCTGGCAGGGGAGACTTGGGAGGAGAGGTGATCATCCAGACCTATTATCCCGATGAATGGGCTATCAAGTTAGCCGCAAAGCATGATTTTTCCACATTTTATCAAACCGAGATCGAACAAAGAAAAGAGTTAGGTTATCCTCCTTTCAATCACCTGATCCTGATTCTTTTTTCGGGAGAAAATGAAAATAGAGTGATCGGTCAATCTGAGAGGTTTTGTTCGTTACTTAAACGGATGGTGACAAAAGAAAATTATAAAGAGACAGAAGTTTTAGGTCCTGCCCCGGCGCCCCTTTCCAAGATCAAAAATCAATACCGCTGGCAGGCGGTTATTAAAACAAAAATCACCCGGAAAGTGGTTGAACTGATTGGGAAAATCTTAGAAGAGGGAAAAGGCTTTTCCCCAAAATCTTTTGGAGAAAAGAAAGGATCTTGTCGTATATCAATTAATGTAGATCCTGTGGACATGCTTTAGGATTCCGATATTTGACGATAGGGAGGGGACTGTTGCTTAAGTCTGTTTATGCGTCCCGCATTTTGCGGGACGAGTCGTCCATCGGTTTGGGTCTCGGCCACGTATCGGTTTCGGATGCACGAAGTCTGTGTCTTGAGATCGGTTTCGTCTTTAGTCTTAACACGATAAACGATACTTAACCGCAACCTTTTTTTCCTCCAAAGGCGGATCCGCCTCTGGAGGAAACGAAACCCTTGAGAAGAATACTTAAGCAACAGACTCGGAGAATGCATAACCATTATCTAACACCTTACACCTTTCACCTAACACCTGATTTTTGCTAAAGAGGTGAGGTATTGATGGTAACTTTAGAGGACGTAAAGAAAAACGAGCATGCGAAGGCACTAATCGACAAGGCGGATGAAGTTTTGGGGGTAATCGGATATACCGAACATGGGCAGAGACATGCCAGCCTGTGTGCAAACATTGCTCATAATATCCTTGTCAGGCTGAAACATTCGGAAAAGAGGGTGCAACTGGCCGCCATTTCCGCATATTTACATGACATAGGGAACGTGATTAATCGGGATTATCACGCCCAAATCGGAGCGGTATTAGCTCGGGACATTCTTTTAGAGATGAAAATGTCTTTAGAGGATGTAATGGAGATAATTGCCGCCATTGGAAACCATGATGAAAAAGACGGTTATCCGGTATCGGATATCTGCGCGGCGGTGATTCTGGCGGATAAATCTGACGTGCACAGCTCCAGGGTCCGCACTCTGGAGATGATTAAACAGGACATTCATGATCGGGTTAACTATGCGGCGAAAAGCTCCTTCCTTAGAGTGGAGGAAGACAAAGGAGTCATCACTTTGGAGATCAAGATCGAAACCTCCATCTCGCAAGTAATGGAATATTTCGAGATATTCTTGTCCCGAATGATCGTCTGCCGAAGGGCGGCTGAGTTTTTGAAGCAAAAGTTCCAATTGGAGATAAACGGGCAAAGGTTGTTGTAGTAGTGTAGGGACGGAGCTTGTCTCCGTCCGATTTAAAAAAATCACAGATGATGAAAAAGAAAATTGATTATAAAAGCTCAGGCGTAGACATTTCTGCGGCGGATCGGGCAAAACAGAAGATAAAATCTTTAGCTAAGACCACCTTCAGCCCTCAGGTATTAAAGGGTATTGGGAGCTTTGGTGGATTTTTTTCATTCAAAAGAAACGAATACAAAGACCCGGTTTTGGTTTCCAGCGTGGATTCAGTGGGGACCAAATTGAAAGTGGCTTTCATGATGGAAAAACACGATACCGTGGGGGAGGACATAGTTAATCACTGCGTAAACGATATATTAGTGCATGGTGCGAAATCTTTGTTCTTCCTTGATTATATTGGCACTGGAAAACTCTACCCAGAGGTAATAGAACAGATCGTTTCTGGCTTGTCTGAAGCTTTAAGAAAAGTGGGGTGTTCTCTTGTCGGTGGCGAGACTGCGGAATTGCCTGAGTTTTACAAAAAAGGCGAATATGATTTGGCTGGATTTGTCGTGGGGGTGGTGGAAAGAGAAAAAATCATCGATGGTGCGAAGATCACCCCGGGTGATCAGATCATCGGCTTAAAATCAAGTGGTTTGCATACTAATGGATACGCATTAGCCAGAAAGGTGATTTTTCAGATAGGTCGTTTTAATGTAGATGATTATGTGCAGGAATTAAAAACCACTGTGGGCAAGGAGCTTCTTAAAACGCATAAATGTTATGCTCCCCTGATTTTCAAGTTGTTAGAACGA
>JALHUP010000004.1 GCA_022866585.1 Candidatus Zixiibacteriota bacterium
CTAGGCGGGTGGTGATCACGGCAGTGATGGTTACCGCGGAGATCAACATATAGACCACGATGATCTGGATCAATACCGCCGAAAGCGGGGAAGCGCCGGCTAAGATCATCCCGGTCATGGCTCCCGGAAGCTGAACCAATCCCACCACCTTCATCAGATTCAAAGTGGGAATCATAGAGGCTTTCACCGTAACCTTATAAGACCTTGACATAGCCTGACAGGCAGTTGCCCCCAAAGCCAATGCTTGTTCGATTTCCGCCCTTTTGTTTTTCACCTCCGAGTCGATTCTCTCCAAAGCCAGAGCCGATGCATTCATCGAATTTCCGATGATCATTCCTCCCAAGGGGATCACATATTTGGGATCAATGCTGATTATCCCCAATGCCAGCATGGTCCCCAGGGTAAAAAATGTCCCCACCCCGATGGAGAAGGCGGAGATTCTCATCGCCGGGACGATGGTTTTGGTTCTCCCTTTTGCCGTATGCGCACCCACCATCACCATTACTAAGATGGTCAACAGAATCAACCATAATCTGTTCAAATTAAAAATGAATTCCAGAGCATAGCCGACGGCGACCAGCTGGATGAAGGCTCTGAGCGTGCCGATGGCAATGTCTTTCTCCATTCTGATCTTCTCATACCAGGAGATTCCCAAAGCCACCGCTACCAAAGCCAAAGAGAAAAAGACATGATAGAAATTTTGAGTCATCTTTGCAAAAGTTTTGATTTTTTTACCTCACCCCTCCGTCCCCCTCTCCATAGAATGTTGAAAATCCCGCCAGAGGCGGGGGAGAGGGGAAGATAGAAGGTGGGGTCTGCCCGGAGCTTATGTAGCTCTAATTATTATTTTTTCTTTGATATCTCATAAAGCATCAGAAAGCGGTAAATCACGGCTCAATTAAACTTACAAGAGTATTATTATTAAGTTAAAATCCCGTCCACAAATTTCTTAGTTGTCGCATTTTGGGGATCTTCAAAAAGCTCAGGGATTTTCCCTTCCTCGATTTTTTCCCCATTCACCAAAAGCATTCCTCTCTCCCCCACCCTTTTGGCTTGCTCTAAATCATGCGTCACGAAGACGATGGTAAGTCCTATTTTCGACTTTAAATCTAAAATTAGATTTTCGATATTATGGGTGGCGGTGGGATCTAAAGCAGAGGTAGGCTCATCCATAAGCAGAACCTCAGGCTCCGACGTCAATGCCCTGGCTATAGATATTCTCTGCTTTTGTCCAACTGAAAGCTCGTTTGAACTTCGGCTTAAGAAGTTTCGATCCAGTCCTACCAAATTTATATATTTTTCCGCTATCCCTTCTCCCGCCAAAGGCGGGATTTCCTTTTTAAATTTAAGGCTAAAAAGTATGTTTTTCTCTACCGTGTCGTCAAACAGAATGGGCACCTGAAAAACCAGACCCACCTTTCTTCTTAGGCTTATCACATCCATATCTTTTGTGCTCTGGCCATCTAAAAAGATAGAACCAAAGGATAAATCCTCCAAACGATTCAAAAGCCGTAAAAGAGTAGACTTTCCGCTGCCCGAAGGACCCACTACGGTAAAAACCTCATTTGATTTCATCTCCACGCTGATATTTTTCAAAACAGTAAGCTCTTCTTGCTTTTCGTTTTTCTGTATAAATCTTTTCTTGGTAACCCGGTCCAATTTGAATTTTACTTGGCTCATTTTGATTTTCCGACCTCAAGGCATCCGAACTTCTGGATCCGTCTGGACAGAGTTTGTGAAAATGCCGAGAAAGAAAATAGGATAAAACAGAGTTATTGTCAATTCAATTTTCATCAGGGAGATAGGGGATCCCCGCTATCTGGGTGGCTCTCTCCTTGAGTCTAACAGCGAGCCTAAATTACTTCAAAAGCAGCATCTTCTTTGATTGCGTAAATTTTTCAGTCTGGATCCTGTAGAAATAGATTCCGCTCGAAACGACCTGTCCTTTTTCGTTTTTTCCGTCCCAGATTATCCTCTTGTAACCGGCAGTCTCTTTCTGCTCAAGCAAAGTCTTCACCCTTTGCCCAAGAATATTATAAATAATCATTTTTACCTGGCTTTCTTTGGGCAAGGAGTATTCTATTACTGTTTCGGAGTTGAAGGGATTGGGATAGTTCTGGCTCAAAGAGAATGAGCCGGGAGCTTCGACTTCTTCTTCCGCCGCCGCACACCATAGGGTGCCAAGGCACATCTTTACCACTTCTTTCATATAAGGGAAGTTCAGGCTGTCGACCACATCGTAGTTCTTGTGCCAACCAAAAGAAAAGAAATCGCCTTCGGTAGCAAACACCGCATCGTATCCCCATTGGTAGAAGGAATGATGGTCACTGTTTGCGGCTGGACCTTTATAGGAAGGGTCAAGATAAGTATAGACATTTGCCATCTGGATCATAATATTAACCCATTCCATAGCACCTGCATCCGCATAGATTACGACGTCGGGATCAAGATCAACGCTGTGTGCGATCATGTCAGAGTTGATCATCAGTAGGACGTCAGTGTTATTATTATTTAGATACTCCGCAAAATAGTCGCTGCCGATAAGCCCCTGTTCCTCCTGAGCGAAAGCCACAAACGTCACGGTGACAGGGAGAGGATTTTGAGCAATTATCCGTGCCATCTCCAGGGTGGCAACGGAACCTGAGCCGTTATCATCCGCACCGGGGGCCCAAGTATAAGGATTTGTGCCAGCTCCGTATACCACCGAGTCATAATGTCCACCTACCACAATCACTTTATCAGGCTTTTCCGTCCCCACCACGGTTGCCACCACATTCCACTGGTCTGAGTCGTAATGATAGTGATGAAGCCACACGCTGTCTATGCCAAAGCTGATGAACTTCTCATATAGCCAATCCCTAACTTTAAGGACCGAATCAGAGTAGGAATACCGAGTTTGGAAATTCTGCAATCTTTGAACCCAAGTCCTTAAAGAATCCTCCGAAACTAAATTTACCAGGTCATTTATATCTGCAGAATGCCATAGAACCTCTTTGGTGACTTTAATAGGCGGTTTGTATCTCAAAGGTTTTGCCTTATGACGAATATGGGTGATTTCATATCCCACCGACACAAGCTCAAAGGCTTTTTCTCTAGAAGTCTTGATTAACTGCCATTCCGTGGCTTCCAAAAGAATTTTGCCATAAAGTTCTAAATTAACTTTCGCAACCCCTTCTGCGGGAGAGACCAAAAAGTATTCCTCAGACCAAGGCTTCTGGTCAACGACTTGGTATCTTAAGTCAGCATCGTCTAACTCTTTTAACCTTTCACTTGCGAACTCAGCCAGAACGAAATTATCAAATCGTTGGTAAGCAACTACACCTAATGAGATTGCGTTTTCATGATCGCTGGATTTTTCTAATGTAAGCTTTATTAGAACTGACTCTGCATGAACTAAGGCAAAGGTCAAAATTATGGTTGCTATCAGGAAAATGACAACGAAAACTATTTTTCTATATTTCATAATTTCCTACATATTTGAAATTGAACCTAATTATTGTCGTTCATTTCGTAAATGATGCACAAGTTATGCCAATTTTGGTGATCTCCTATGAAAGTGCTAAGTTGTTGTTTATTAAAAAGAGAAGGAAGCCGAGCTAGCAAGTATAATTCCAAAGAGACGCCAAATCTTGCGATAATTTATCCGGAGAGAGCTTAAACTTAGATTATATTCCTTCAAGAGACAAAAGCTCCTAAGATTCAAAAAAAGGTTCATAGATCAGGCTTTTTGCCTTCTGTAAGGACAGTTTTTCAGATTACATATCTCACAAATTCTCTTTTTGCTCAAACTTACAAATTCTTCCCCGATTTTTATTGCAAAGGAGACGGTTTTTATTGGAATCATCATACAGGATTGGTTTAGCCTAACCTTTATTCTTTCCGCAGGAAGAAGAGAGAAGATAAATTTTTGTCCCTCTAAAGACCAATTTCCGTAACCGGGGGAAAATCTTTGACTGGTGCCCCAGCCTCTTTTTTGGCACCACTCACAAATCTGCAAATTTATAAAGTCAGCCGTATTTTCTGCCGCCACCGATCCGATGGCATCTAATACAACGGCTCGAGCAAGTTCTCCCTTTTGGTTAAACTCACTAACCTTATTTTCTAATTCATCCCCGATGGTGCAAAGCGCCAAGGCAATCTTATCTTGTCCCTTAAAATAAGGTTCAGCTTGCAAAACCTTTTTGTCCACAATTTTGAACATCCCCTGTGGCTGAAGTAAATCTCTTAAGATAATCTTGGCCTCTTCAATAAGATTTGATACTTTGGTTTTACTCGGTTTTTCTTTTCTCTTCTGGTGAACTAAGAGCCTTAGTATCTCTTCGTCATCAATGGTCAAGTCGATTTTTTTGAAGATCTTTAACATGCGATTCCTCAGGAGTAGCGAAATGCGAAGCATCTTGACGACTTGTTTCGCGTGAAAGAGGCAAGGGGTTTTTTACAGAGAATATGGGACTCTTGCTTAAGTCTGTTTATGCGTCCCGCACTTTGCGGGACGAGTCGTCTGTCGGTTCCGTTTTCGGCTACGTATCGTAAGTCGTCTTTCGGTTTGGTCTTTGGTCTTCTTACGACAAACGATACGTGACCGAAACCTAAACCGATAAACCATAAACCGAGTTAGGCAACAGTCCCATAACTAACCAAACAATTTCTTGTGAATTCTACGAATAAACTCAGGCGTGGTGCCACAGCATCCTCCCACAAAGTTGGCACCTGCTTTTATAATTTTCATCATATCCTCTGCGAAACTTTCGGGGTCTTGGGGATAGGTCAATTTATTTTGAATAAATTCTGGTTTGCCTGCATTAGGTTGAGCAATTATAGGAAGGTCGGTGTGTTTTCTTAACTCTTCAATCAGCCCGATCATCTCCTCACTCCCCAAAGTGCAGTTGGCTCCAATTACGTCTGCCCCAGCTTTCTTGAGTTCTGACGCACATTCGGAAATGGTGTTACCCATCAGGGTGAAATATCCTTTGGGTTTTTTATCAAAGGTCATGGAGACAAATATGGGAAGATCAGAGACCTTTTTTATGGCTTTGACGGCTGATATAGCCTCTCTGAGATCATACATGGTCTCGATGAAGAATAAATCCACTCCTGCTTGAGATAAAGCTTTTGCCTGTTCCAGAAAGGATTCCTCCAGTTCCTCTATGGAGACTTTTCCTACAGGTTTTAAAAAGCCGCCACAGGGACCGATATCACCAGCCACAAACTTGTCTTCCGGACACACCGATTTGGCAATCTCCACGGCGCGGGCATTTATCTCTTCCACTTGATTATCATAACTAAAGGAGGCAAGCCTCAGCCGGTTTGCTCCAAAGGTATTGGTTTCGATGACATCAGCTCCCGCTTCAAAATATTTTCGGTGAATGTCTTTGATTACCTCCGGATGGCTTAAATTCCAGCTTTCCGGACATTCTCCCCCAGACAAGCCTAAAGAGACAAGGGCGGAGCCCATCCCCCCATCAAACAATACTACTCGTTTTTTAGCCAGATCCAGAATTGGGTTTTTATTAATGTTCACAGAGTGATTTGGAGTGTCTGCCTTCAGGCAGACCGGATAATGAAGGATAAGGACTACTCTCCCAAAACACTTTTTGCTACTTTCACCGCTTCCACCGCATTTTCCGCATACAAATCCGCACCAATCTGTTTAGCCCACTCTTGACTGGTGGGTGCCCCTCCCACCATCACCTTCAGATTTTCTCTTATCTTCGCTTTTGCCAATTCTTCGATCACTTTGGCTTGATTTTGCATGGTCGTGGTCAAAAGGGAGGACATGCACACAAAATCGACCTTTTGCTCTTTGGCTTTTTGCACAAAGATATGGTTGGGAACATCCACTCCCAAATCCACCACTTCAAATCCGTGGGCAGAAAGCATGGTGGCAACTATGGTTTTGCCGATGTCGTGTATGTCCCCCTGAACTGTGCCTATAATCACTTTGCCTGAGTTTTTTCTTTGAATGTTCCTTTGAAGAAGGATCGGCTGTAAGACCGAAAGAGCAGACTTAACCGCCTCCGCTCCCAAAACCAGTTCAGGGAGAAAGTAAGTCCCCTCCTCCCACAGCTCTCCTACCTTCTTTATCCCTTTAACAAAACCCTCATCAACAACCTTCAGGGGATCGTATTGCAGTTCGATTGATTCCTGAGCAAGTTCGATAGCTTTTTCTTTGCTGCCTTGTAAAACTGACTCAAAGCATTTTTCCAAAAAATTTTGCATTTTTTATCTCTTATCTGAATTTGATAGTAGGGGAGACTATATTTTTCTCCCACTAAAATCTCTTTTTGGCAACGGACATCTTATCCATTACCATAATCTATCACGGACTATAGCATTCGCGACGAACAGAAGGACTTAAAGCCCGTACTTTGCAACTATCTCATTCTTTTTCTTCCCCAATATATCGTATTTCTTACCGATTTTAGTGAAGGCGGCGATAGCTTTATCCAAATGCTCGATCTCGTGGTCTGCCGAGATTTGCACCCGTATGCGGGCTTGTCCCCGGGCTACCACCGGATAGAAAAATCCGATAACGAATATCCCCTCATAATAAAGATCTCTGGCGAAATCCTGAGCTAATTTGGCATTATAAAGCATGATGGGAACAATGGGATGAATACCTTCTTTGATATCAAAACCTGCCTCGGTCATCTTTTTTCTGAAATACAAAGTATTTTTTTCGAGCTTATCTCTTCTTTCCGTGGTTTTTGAGATGAGGTCTAAAACCTTGAGGGCGGCGAAAACGATTACCGGCGCCACAGTGTTTGAGAAAAGATATGGTCTGCCACGCTGTCGTAAAAGCTCGACAACTTCCTTTCGACCACTTACACATCCTCCCGAAGCTCCTCCCAGAGCCTTGCCTAAAGTGGTGGTTATGATATCGACCTTGCCCATTACGCCACACAGCTCATGCGTTCCCCTCCCTGTTTTTCCAATGAATCCGGTGGCATGAGAGTCATCCACCAAAACCATGGCATCGTATTTCTCTGCCAAAACACAGATTTCATCCAACTTGGCTATGTCTCCATCCATGGAAAAAACACCATCAGTGGCGATCATTCGAAAGCGGGCATTCTTGGCTTCTTGAAGTTTCTCCTCCAGGTGAGCCATATCCGAATGTTTATAGTTATATTGCTGAGCGTTACAGAGTTTCATCCCATCCACGATGGAAGCGTGAACCAATCTATCAGCGATGATGGCATCTTCTTTGCCCAAGAGCACCTCAAAAACTGCGGCGTTGGCATCCATACAGGAAGGGAAAAGAATGGTATCCTCCGTGCCCAGAAATTCGGTCAATTTTTTCTCCAACTGTTTATGTATATCCTGGGTGCCACAGATAAACCTGACTGACGACATTCCATAACCCCGCTCATCCAGCCCTTTTCGGGCCGATTCCATAACCTCAGGATGACTGGAAAGTCCCAAATAATTATTGGCGCAGAAATTAATGACCTCCTGAAGAGGCGCTCCTTCAGGATACTCCACCTTTACATCCGCACCCTGAGGAGTATGGATATACCGTTCCTCCTTATACAGCCCTCCCTCTTTGATATTTTTTAATTCATTTTGTAAAAATTCTTTGACTTTACCATAAGCCATAATTACCTCCTAATAATTTTTTACTCAAAAGGAGCGGTATTCCCAACGAGCCTCAATTATCCCCTGAAGTCGAGAATAATCCCTCCAGACAACTCCTGCCGGTCACCAAAACAAACAGTGAGAGGCTATCTCTCCGTGACGAAGCCATGAAGGCTTCGCTACGCGCTAAAGATATTTCATTTTTTGAATTCGTTTATGGTTTCGATAATTTTGTTTATCGTCTCAAAATTATCCACTGTTCCTTTCTCATCCGGAATTTTTACCCCAAATTTCTTATCTATGAATGCGACCAAAGAGACTATGGAAAGCGAATCGATCAATCCTGACGATATTAAGAGAGTAGTCTCATCGATCTCTTGGTCCGGATCTTCCACAAATTCCTTCATTATGTATGCAATCAATTCTTCTTTCATTTAACTTCTCCTTTTAGAATTCTTAAATAATATGCTGATACAAATGCACTAATCCCTCTTACGTTGTCATTGCGAGCGATAGCGAAGCAATCTCTGAGTCTTGGGATTGCTTCGTCGCTTTTGCTCCTCGTAATGACACTTTATTTAATGCGTTTGCCTTAGTAACGAGCCTCGAGCATCGAAAGACGAATCTCGATACGAGCTTCGACACCGACAAACTAGCTTCAAAAAAATCTGTTCTTAATCACTCTCCAATGTCGAAATATCGCCTACCGGTTCTCCTCTCTCCTGGGCACGCAAGACCCTTCTCATGATTTTGCCGCTTCGGGTCTTGGGCAAAGAGTCAACGAATTCGATCTCCTGAGGCATAGCGATGGAGGATAACTTCTTACGAATGAAGTTCATGATGTCAAGCTCTAAATCAGCATTTGGCTCAAACCCAGGTTTTAAAGCCACAAAAACTTTGACTACCTCCATGTTTATCGGATTCGGTTTTCCTATGGCGGCAGATTCTGCCACAGCTTGATGTTCTAAAAGTGCAGATTCTATCTCAAAGGGACCGACCAAGTGTCCGGCGGTGTTGATCACGTCGTCATCCCGCCCCATGAACCAGAAATATCCATCTTGGTCAATGCTTGCTCTGTCGCCAGTTATATACCATCCGTTCTTGAACTTGCTCTGGTAGCCGGTGGGATTATTCCAGTAAGTTCTGATTATCGAGGGCCAAGGCGGTTTTAAAGCTAAAAGCCCAGGTTTATCTTTCTCTGTGATAGGTTCGAATTCGTGGCTCAGAACTCCTGCGGTTACGCCGGGAAAGGGCTTGCCCATCGATCCCGGTTTGATTTCCATTCCGGGATAATTGGAAATCAAAATACATCCAGTCTCTGTCTGCCACCAGGTGTCATGAAAGGGCAAACCATAGACCTCCTTTGACCAGACCACAGCTTCAGGATTTAGTGGCTCACCCACAGAGCATAGATGCCGTAAGGATG
This sequence comes from Candidatus Zixiibacteriota bacterium, assembly GCA_022866585.1. Lineage (GTDB taxonomy): Bacteria > Zixibacteria > MSB-5A5 > MSB-5A5 > SM1-73 > SM1-73. Next base: position 9,005 of record JALHUP010000004.1, read on the forward strand.
AAAGATCGTATTTCTTAACGATCTCCTTACCCGCTTTCATCAACATCCGAATAGCGGTAGGGGCGGAATACCAGACTGTTATCTTATGCTTCTGGATCAGTTCATACCATTTCTCCGGAACAAAACCCCCATCCAGCACCACTTGGGTTATGCCCAAACTCCAAGGACCAATGATGCCATAAGATGTCCCCGTAACCCATCCCGGATCCGCGGTGCACCAGTAAATATCATCCGGTCTTAAGTCCAGAACCCATTTAGTGGTCAAATATTGAGAAAAAATGGAGGAATGAACGTGCAGTGCTCCTTTGGGCTGTCCTGTCGTTCCGGAGGTGTAGTGAAGCACTGAGGGCGTCTCCCCGGTCGAAGGAAAAATTTTAAATGATTCGATCCTCTCTGCTTTGTTAAATGAAAATGCCCTCTCCCGCTCTTTTACAGGAATTCCCTCATCTTCTGACATCACCACAATGTGTCTTAAGTCTGGGAGTTTATCCTTGATCTTTCTTATTCGGGGCAAGAGCTTTCTCGTGGTCAAAACAGCCGAGGCTTTACAGTCCTTGAGTCTGGTGTAAAGCGAATCCTCTCCGAAAGCGGAAAAAAGGGGGACCACAATTCCTCCCATTTTCAAAATTCCTAAGAAGGAAAAATAGAGTTCGGGAATTTTGTCCATGAAGATGACGATGCGCTCTCCGCTTTTCAGTTCCAGCTTTTGGCTTAAGAGATGGGCAAATGAATTTGAGTGTATTTTTAAATCCTCGAAGGTGTATCTTCTTACCTCACCTGAGAAACTCTCCCAGATCAAGGCTTCTTTATTCCCCAGACCTAATTCGCAGTTTCTGTCTGAACAGAAGTAGCTGATATTGATGGGAGCGCCTTCCACATACGAAAGTTCCTTTTTGGCAATAGACCAATCAAAATTTTTACATCTTTCTTCATAAGAACCGATGTTGCTCATTTCAAACCACTCCTTAGTCCCTAAATTTTACTTTTTAGATTTTGCAAAGTTTTTCACCAATCTGCTCAACGATAGACTTCTTTACGATGAGCGACGGAGGTTATCTCAACTTTTTTCTCTTTTTCATTGATCCAATAGAGGATTCTGTAATCACCAACTCTTATCCTATATCCTTCTCGACTCTGAAGTTCTTTTGTCCCAAAAAGTCGAGGGTTTTCTTTGAGTGAGAGAAGCTGTTTTATTACTCTGTTGTGGACTTTTGTAGGTAAACGTTTCAACTCTTTCTCTGCTGACCTCTTTAAGTAAACTACATAAGGCATTAATTCCCCCTCTTCTTCCTTTCAGCTAAATACTCTTCTAAAGGACGAGAGGGTTCCTCACGACGTTGCCTCAGGATGGCTATATCAATTAAGTCTTCCATAAATTCTTTATCCTTGAGCAATCTTTCAATAACGGATTGTTTTTCCTTTTTTGGAAGGCCTCTAAAAGCCATCCAAAATACCTCTGCCTTTGCCTGACTTACGCTCATTTCAATCTCCTTACATA
>JALHUP010000171.1 GCA_022866585.1 Candidatus Zixiibacteriota bacterium
GATTTTGCGCCATCAATGGTGTATCCCTCATCATATAGAAGATGCTTAATTTGATTAATCAGGTCGATGTCTTTCTGTTGATAGGAACGATTCCCGGCTCGATTCTTTTTGGGTTTTAAAAGCGGAAACTCCTTTTCCCAGAATCTTAAAACATAAGGCTCGAGCCCGGTCATCTCCGCCACTTCGCTTATGGAGTAATAAAGCTTATGGTCAAGTTTGGATGTAAAATTTTTCGATCCCATTTTTTATCCGTTCCTACCTTATTTTACCTCTTATTCTAAGATATAAATTTTCTTATCTTTGTCAACCCCAAATTTCGGATTTTGGATCTCTGGTCATAAGTTCAGCTATGGCCCGTTTAGGTTCCTTATCCTCAAACAAAACCTTATAAACCTGTTCGGTTATGGGCATCTCTACTTTATGTCTCAGGGAAAGCTGATAGGCTGATTTGGTGGTCTTAACCCCTTCAGCCACCATGGTCATCTCCTTCAGAACTTGGCTTAAGGTTTTGCCCCTGGCGATTTGTTCTCCTACAAACCTGTTTCTGGAGTATTTGCTGATGCAGGTGGTTACCAGATCGCCCAGCCCTGAAAGACCAGCAAAAGTTTCCCTTTTCGCTCCCAATTTTTCACCCAATCTTATTATCTCAGCCAATCCCCTGGTGATCAAAGCTCCCCTGCTGTTATCTCCCAATCCCATTCCGTCACAGATTCCGGCAGCAATGGCGATCACGTTTTTCAAAGACCCTCCCAACTCCACACCCACAATGTCGCTGTTGGTATAGACTCTGAAATAATGGTTCATAAAAGTCTGTTGTATCTTTTTGGCAATCTCCTCTTGAAAGCCTGCCACCACTACGGTAGTCGGAATTTTTACTGCTACCTCTTCCGCATGGCTGGGTCCAGATAAAGTGGCGATCTTATCAGAGAGATTTGATGGCAACTCCTCTCTTAAAATCTCCGACATACGACAAAGGGTATCATTTTCAATGCCTTTAGCTAAGTTGACTATTATGGAATCCGCAAAATTGAGCTTAGCTAATTTTCTTCCCACCTCCCTTACGGTGTGAGAGGGCAATGCCAAAGCCATCATTTCAGCTTCCCCAGTGGCTGAATCCAGATCATCAGTGATTTCAGTCTCTTTGGGAATTATAATGCCGGGTAATTTTTGTTTATTTTCTCGCTCTCTTTTTAGTTTCGACATTTCGTGATGGTCAAATTCCCACAAAGTAACCTGGTGTCCATTAGAATGAAGAAGCACAGAAGTGGCGATGCCCCAGCTTCCCGCACCTAAGACTGCAATTTTTGCCATAGATTTATCTGATACTGATGCGCAAACTTTTCTTTACAATATCCTGATTCCCCCTCTCCCTAACCCTCTCCCACAAGGGGAGAGGGAACTCACTCTCTTATATCCTCTCCCTCGATAGGAAAGGATATGATATAGGGAAGGGTGAAAGTATGCGAAATTATTTAAGTCGTTCACTATAACCTGTTTGAATTCCTTTTCGACCAAACTTGTTTTCTGTTCCATTTAACAATCTTTTGATATTTGTTCTATGAGTACAAAAAATAAAAACCAAAAGAAAAAAGATCATGCCCAAAAGTTCCGTGGGCACGTTTTTTCCAAGATAATATCTTTCGAATAGTAAAGCAAGAAATATAAAACTCACGGCGACAAGGGAACCGAGGGAGATATATCGGGTAATTATAACTATGGCAACGAATATGACCAATGCTAAAGCGATCTCCAAAGGGATCAAAGAAAAAAGAGCACCCAGTCCGGTGGCTATTCCCTTGCCGCCTTTAAATCCAGCAAATATGGGAAATACGTGACCAAGAATGACTGAAATCCCTGCTAAGATTTTTAAACTAACTAAATTCAGTGTTACCGGATTAAAAGATATTTGTGTTACCAAAAGCACAGCCGACACCCCTTTCCCAATATCCATAATCAAGACGATGATGGCAGGCAAAACTCCGAGCACCCGATAGACATTGGTAAAACCGGGATTTTTCGATCCGTAGTCTCTTATATCTATTCCTTTAAATA
>JALHUP010000172.1 GCA_022866585.1 Candidatus Zixiibacteriota bacterium
CATGGGGGTAATCGTGTTGGAAGGAATGATCATCACCTTTCTAGTATTAACCGGATTCAGGGAGGCGGTGATGAACTCCATACCGCTCTCTTTGAAACAGGCCATCTCTGTGGGGATCGGTCTGTTCATTGCGTTCATTGGGCTGGTTGACGCCGGGTTTATACAGAAAAGCGAATCCACCTTGGTCACTCTGGGGAGCTTTAACAATCTACGGATAGTAGTGGCAATCTTCGGTCTTTTGTTGACAGCCATTCTGCTTAAGGCTAAAGTGAAAGGAGCGCTTTTAATCGGAATCATCGGCTCAACCGTCCTTGCAATTACAATCAACTATGCTTCTGGTCTTAGTGCATTTACAGCACCCAACATAGCCAAACTGCCGACTTCTTTTCTATCTATGCCCGATTTTTCTACTATCGGGCGATTTGATTTTTATGCTATCTCCAAATTGGGGGTGGTAGCCGCGTTGATTTTAACCTTTTCCGTGATGCTATCTGATTTCTTTGACACCTTGGGGACCGTAATTGGCTTGGGAGGCGAGGCCAAGTTACTGGACCGAGAGGGAAGGCTACCCCGGATAAAACAGGTTCTCCTGGTGGATTCGCTTGCGGCTGTCGCAGGAGGCGCCTCTTCTGCCAGCTCCGTCACCACCTATATCGAAAGCGCTGCTGGAATTTCAGCCGGTGGCAGATCAGGTTTGACCACCGTGGTGGTGGGCGTTCTCTTTCTTTTTGCCATCTTTCTTTCTCCTATTGCCGGGGTGGTCCCCAAAGAGGCAACCGCTTCAGCTCTAATCATTGTAGGCTTTCTGATGCTCTCCATTGTCAAAGACCTTCCTTTTGCCAAATTTGACGAAGCTTTTCCTGCGTTTTTGATCATGATCGTGATGCCTTTAACTTACTCCATCTCCAACGGCATCGGGTTCGGCTTCATAACCTTCACCTTGATCAAGCTTTTGACCGGTAAAGGAAGAGAGGTTCATTGGCTAATGTATATGGTCTCATTAGCCTTTGCCATCAACTTCGCCATTCCCGCCCTAAAATTGCTCTTTAAATTCTAAGGATACTTCTGTGTTTTTCCGATAAAGTATTGATACTAAGATGGTTCTCCTAACGCTAAGGCGTCAGGGCTTATCCTCATAGAATAAACTTTAGAAATTTAAAGGCTCAATTTAGTAGCGTCACCAGCCTTAGAAGAGTCAAAAATCACAAGAGTTCTATTTTACGACGTCTTTAGTTGGATACTTACGACTCAAAGGAAACGCTGGACAGGTTTTCACCAGAAATGTAGCGGTTTTTTTCAAAAGCTTTGTTTAAAAGGCTTGACAATAGAAAGTTTTGTGTTATTTTTAATTTAGGTCGTATGTAGGAAAGAAGGAAATGTCCGCCTGGCTGAAAAAAGTTTTTCAGGTGTGATGAGAACCAAATCTTTATAGACGAAAGACGGAGATTTGTTTTTTTGCTTCACCTAAATCATATAATCTTTAAAGGAGGTTTAATGCCATGAGAGTTAAAGGCATAAGTCTGTCAAAGGCGATTCTGGTCTTTGTAGCTCTTTGGTTTGCGTTTGGCTCCTCCGCTTTGTGGGCTGGCTCTGGTCCAAAATGGATTCAGCTTAAGCCCGGTGAGGAGAAGACCCCCCAGATCAATGTAATGGAATCTAATTTAGACCGAATAGAATTTGAGGTCAGAGTCCTTGGCATGCGGTCTGAGGAATTGCAAACCAAGGGGGGGGTTTTCAATCAGCTATCCCTTCCCGAATACGGAATCACCAATGTTATCGGTGAGCCTGAATTACCGGTGATAAGGAAGATGGTTCAAATTCCTTATGGAGCTACGGTTAATGTGGAAGTGATAGCTTCTGAGGTTTCTGAAAGGAGTCTTTCAGAGTTGGGGATAACCGATCGGATCATTCCGGTTCAACCCCCTATCCCCAAGATCGAGGGCGCCTGGGAGAAGGCAGAGTTTGTGATTCACGAAGATTTCTATCAAACCGATCAATTCTTCCCCACCCAGGTGGTAAAAAAAGGTGAGATTGGGATTATCCGGGGGCACAGATTTGTGATGGTGGAGGTTTTTCCGGTAAGCTACAATCCTGTCAGTGGGAGGTTGAGAATATACTCCGACATAAAGATCAAGGTGAATTTGGTCGGCTCGGATCGGAGTACCACCGAAAGCATGCTTGCCAGATATGCTTCACCACCTTTTGAAGAGCTTTGCAAGGATTTATTCATCAACTATTCCGCGTATGAGGATTTGCTCAAAGGACTTCCTCCATTGCCCATCGGCTATCTTATCATTGTCCACAACGACTTTCAGTCTCAGGTGGCTCCTTTAGCAGAATGGAAAACCAAAAAGGGTTATCATGTGACAGTGGCAAACACCACCCAGACCGGCACGACCACCACCAGTATAAAAAACTATATCACGCAGGCCTATA
>JALHUP010000173.1 GCA_022866585.1 Candidatus Zixiibacteriota bacterium
GTAGTTATCAATCTCTCTTCTGCAAGGGCAGAAGGGAGCGATTTCAGCGCAAATTTATTGAAAGTGTGCAAAGTCATTAATTGATCATGGAAGATCAATCTTTCGGGGTTCAAACTTGTGATACCTGAACTGGTTGGAAATCCCCCAAAGGCGGGAATTGATACAAAGGATTTCTAAGAAACTATATCACGGCAAGTTTTTTGATAATTAGGGTATTAGCACAATCACGTGATGAGGTTGAGTTTTTTGAAGAATGGTTGGACAGTTTTTCTTTTCGGATGAAAAATGACCTTCCAAAAATTCTTTTTTGATAGACCCATCAAGACAAAGATAATCGGAGCTATTCTTATTGTGCTTTTGGGCGTATGCGTTTTCAATCTAGTTTTCTTCCCAGCTCAACAAAGGAAACTGGCTTTGGAAGGGATGGAGACCAAAGGTGAGAGCATGGCTCGGATGTTAGCATACAATTTGAGCCCTGCGTTGGACTTCGACGATCGCCAATCCATACAGGAACTGGCGAAGGGAGCTTTCCAGGATAAAGATCTCTCCGTTATAAGAATACTGCGTTACCAATATGATGATACTCTGTTCTTCGAGTCGCAAAAACCAGCCCATAGAGCACATAAGCTAACACCTGTTCCGGCTGATACCGCGGCTGGAGCTTTCATGGACGAAGACCAGCTTCATATTATTTGTCCTATCCAGGCAGGCCAACGAACCCTCGGAGTACTAATGCTCAGTTTCTGCCTAGACCCCGTAGAGAGGGAGATCGCGCAGAGAAGGAGGCTGATCTTTGGTCTGAACCTTCTGATTATGGTTCTGGGAATTGTAATAGCTGACCGTCTCTCTCGTCTTTTGACCAAGCCTATTCATAAGTTAACTGGAGCCGCCCTCAAGCTTTCCCAGGGAGAATGGGGAGTTCAAGTGCCAGTCACGCATTCTGATGAGATCGGGATTCTTGCAAGCACATTCAATCAGATGAGCGAAAACCTGAAGGAATCCAAAGAGGAACTGGAAAAATATGCCCGAAATTTGGAAGATCAAGTCAAAGCCCGAACCCTGGAGCTGGAGATACAAACTGAAAGAGCAGTTCAGTCGGATCAGTTGAAATCCCAATTTTTAGCTAACACCTCGCATGAGCTTCGCACCCCCTTGAACTCCATAATTGGATTCTTGGGATTAATCCTGGATGGTTATTGTAATGACGACAAGGAGCAAAAGGAATTCATTCAAAACGCACACGCCAGTGCCAAACATCTTTTGTCTTTAATAAATGACGTTTTGGATATCGCCAAAATCGAGGCGGGTAAAATGGAGTTGGAACTGGAAGAGGTGGACTTAAAAGCTTTATTTGAAGAAGTTAACTCTTTAGCCCGGGTGCAGGCACAACAGAAAAAACTTAAGATGTCTTTCGTATGCGAAGACGAATTCGTCCCCCCCGTTTATGCCGACTCAAATAAACTAAAGCAGGTGATGCTAAATTTGATCGGCAACGCCATCAAATTTACTGACAAAGGATCGATCACCATCAGAACCACCGTGCAAAAAGACAGGGGGAATGCGCTGATTCAGGTGGAGGATACCGGGATGGGGGTCCCGCCGGAGATGCAGGACAAGGTCTTTGAGAAATTCAGTCAGGTGGACTCATCCTTCACCAGAAAACATGGAGGCGCCGGTTTAGGACTGACTATAACCAAAGATCTGGTGGAGATGATGGGGGGGAAGATAAAACTGGAAAGTCCGGGTGAGGGCAAAGGCTCCCGGGTCTCCTTTACAGTGCCAGTTTTCCAGAAAACTGAAAAAGAAAGTATCCAGGAAAAAGAAAAACCATTGGTCATCAAAGGGGACAAGGAGGCTCCTTTGGTTTTGATTGTGGAGGATGATCCCGTATATGCCAGGTATTTAGAGAAAATATTGCAGGAGGAGGGGCTTTCCACCATCTGGGCTCCCACGGCTGATGATGCGTTATATGCCGCCCAAAATTACCACCCGGAGATCATGACCTTGGATTATTCTCTGCCCCAAAAGGGGGGAGGTATTTTGAAAAACGGGAAAGACGTTATCCGGGAATTGCAGAAGGATAAAAAAACCAGTGATATAGAAACGATCATAATCACCGGGCAAGACGAAGACCAGGTCAAAAAGGAGCTTTCTTTTGAGATCATCACCCGTATGCCCGAGGTTCTGGAAAAGCCGATCGATGCCCAGACCTTGATGGAAAAAATCCATTCCTTTTTCGATAGGGAAGAAGGAAAAACTTTGAACATCTTGGTGGCGGATGATGATCCTTTGGTGAGGAAATTTGTAGCCAAGGTATTGGAGCCAGATAGATATGTAATTCATGAGGCCATTGACGGTCAACAAGCTTTAGACTTCATTTCAAAAAACCCGGACAAAGTCGATCTTCTGCTTTTGGATCTGATGATGCCTGAAAAAAGTGGAATAGATGTGATAAAAGAGTTAAAATTGAGGGGGAAAGCTCCCTATCTGCCGATAATCATTATCACCAGTTATCTGGAAACCTATAAGGAACAGGACCGAGAACTCCTTTCCAGAAAGACGGTTTTAGAGGTGCTCACCAAAGACGAATTAAACAAGAACCCGGAGATATTGAGGACAAAGATAGCCCAATTCAGAAGGAGAAAGAAAGAGGTAATGGTCTAACTTTTGGGGTTTTACGAATTTTGTCTCAAAGCTTTTGACATACAGATTATCCTGCCCATGTTTAAGGATTATGACGAGATTGGTGCTTTTACATCAAGAGGACGGAGTTTTGGCATTAGAACCAGTTTAAGACCTTGTGAACATCGGAGCCCCTGAAGTATATCCCATGTGGCTCATAACTCCAAAGTTCATCGGAAGGGAGCTATTCTGATTCTACAATTATGCATTTAGCGCTCATCAACTGACTTCCCAAATACTTATAAGAATCTTCCCATTTATAGATTTTTCCTAATTTCTAAAAACTCCAGCCTTTATCACCAACTTTCTATATTTCACTATAGAAGAGTGTGAATTAATTTTCGAAATAAAGCAAATTGTGTAAGTCTTTGGGAAATGCTCAGATACAATGCTCTCTTTGTAAATAAAATCATTCGACGAAGATATTTGATTTCCAGAAGCTCATTAAAAAACTTTCTGAATTTCATAAAATAGTGCTTGACAAGAAAGGGATTTATGGCTATTTTAGAAATGAGATTATTTGGAATTTGAAGGGTTGGGAGTCCAGCGAACGGATCATTTAAAGTGAGAATTTTGGACGCTTTCCCCTGGTGGGAAAAAGATTATATCTTTAATTGAA
>JALHUP010000174.1 GCA_022866585.1 Candidatus Zixiibacteriota bacterium
CGATTTCCCTAAGAAGGTTAAGAAGAATAATCTAAACATGTAAAATGCAGTCATCCCTGCGGTGATCACTCCAATTAGCCATAAAAGAAAATGCCCATGCGGGCTGGAATAGGCTTTCCACAGGATTTCATCTTTGCTGAAAAATCCAGAAAAAAGAGGAATACCCGAGATGGCTAAGGTGGCACAAAGGAAACACCAGAAGGTTGTGGGCATATATTTTTTCAGATCTCCCATCTTTTGCATATTCAACTCGCCCGCCAAAGCATGCATCACCGCTCCTGCGCCTAAAAACAGCAAGGCTTTGAAAAAGGCATGGGTCATGAGGTGAAAAATCCCGGAGGCAAAGGCACCCACTCCACAAGCCAAAAACATATATCCCAGCTGGCTGATGGTGGAATAAGCTAAGACCCTTTTTATGTCATTTTGAAACAAGCCAACAGAAGCGGCATACATGGCGGTCACCGCACCCACAATAGCTACCACCGCCATTGAAACCGGAGCCAAAAGAAACAGAGCATGGCATCTTGCCACCATATAAACTCCAGCGGTGACCATGGTGGCGGCGTGGATCAAAGCCGAAACTGGAGTGGGTCCTTCCATGGCATCCGGAAGCCAGACGTATAATGGAATCTGAGCGGATTTTCCGGTTGCACCCATGAACAAAAGGAGCGTGATAGCGGTAACTAAACCTCCTCCCAGAACCAGGATGTTGGGTGCGGACTCAAAGACTTCAGTATAATTTAAAGTTCCGAAGGTCCAGAAGATGAGCATCACTCCCAGGGCGAACCCGAAGTCTCCAATTCTGTTCACGATGAAAGCTTTCTTGCCCGCATCTGCCGCCGACTTTCTCTCATACCAGAAACCGATCAGAAGATAAGAACAAAGCCCTACTCCTTCCCATCCTAAATACAATAAGAGAAAATTATTGGAGAGGACTAAGGTCAGCATGAAAAAAGTGAAAAGATTCAGATAGGAAAAATATCTGGCATATCCTCGGTCATGTGCCATATATCCGGTGGAATAGAGATGAATAAAAAATCCAACGCCCGACACCACCGCAATCATCACCGAGGAGAGAGGATCCAATAAAAAGCCGATATTTATGTGAAAATTGCCGGATAAAATCCAGGTGAAGGCGATTTTTTGCACCACTCTAGCCCCTTCCGGCAAAACCAAAAGCTCAAAGAGGATGGCGATGGAAGTCAAGAAAGATAAACCGATTGAGCCACAACCAATCCAGCTAACCAGGCTTTTGCCGGGTATTTTCTCTTCAGGCTGACTCTTTAGGGTGAGTGCCAAAAGCCCATTGACCAAGAAACCGAGCAAAGGGAATAATGGAACTAAGTAGATGCAGTTCATAGCTTTCTCAGTTGTCCGCCGTCCACTGTCCGCAGTCCGCCGCAAAATCATTTGTTACAGCGGACGGCCGACGGCGGACGTTTTCACCACTTCATTAAATTCGAATCATCCACATTAACACTTTTTCTATTTCTAAAAAGACAAATGATAATTGCCAATCCGACTGCGGCTTCAGCCGCCGCCACGGTCATGACTAAAAAGACAAAAACCTGTCCGTCTGCTGACCCGAACTCTCGGGAGAAAGCTACCAAAGCTAAATTAACCGCATTCAGCATCAACTCGATGGACATAAATATGATCAGTATATTTCGCCTCACCAAAACCCCCAAAACTCCGATGGTGAAGAGCACCGCACTTAATATCAGATATGAAGACAATGGAACCATACTCATTCTAATGTTTTGTCCAGCACCTAACTTAAGTTAGGTGCTGGTTTTTCGTCAAAATATTATAGTTTCCTTTTCGCCATAACTACTGCGCCTACGATCGCCACCAAAAGTAAAACCGAGGCAATCTCAAATGGGAAGAGATATTTTGTAAACAAAAGCTCTGCCAGCATCTCCACACCGGCAGGAGCAAGCTTCGTTGTCGAAACTTCAGGATTTCCGACAGTTGATAAACCGACATCTATTGCGGTGGCTATTAAAATCAAAAACAGAAAGCCAAAAAGGATGGCAAAAAATCTTTGGGCTCTTTTTCTCTCTGGCCCGAATTCATCCTTTCTCAAGTTCAGGAGCATGATCACAAATAAAAACAAAACCATGATGGCACCAGCATAGACGATTATCTGAATTGCGGCTAAGAATGGTGCATTCAAGGTAAGAAAAAGTATAGCCAAGCTGACCATGGTGGCGATCAAAAATAGTGCACTTGACACTGGATTTCTGTGACTGATCACAAAGATCGCACAGACCGTTGCCACTACTGATATTATTGCAAAGACCACAATTTCCATATTCTCATCCGTTCAATCCGTTGACCGTTGACCCTTTTTCAACAAATCCTCTTTGGTATAAATTAGCTTTTCTCTCTTATCAATGGAAAACTCATATTCTTTGCTTAAAAAAATAGCTTCCTTCGGACAGGCTTCTTGGCAGTATCCACAAAAGATGCATCTTAGCTCATTTATCTCATAGATCTTAGCATATCTTTCTCCGAATTCGTTCTCCGCCGGCTCCATATAGATACACTCAGATGGACAAGCGGCCGCACAAAGTCCGCAACAAACACACTTCTCCGTTCCATCTTCATTCCTTTTCAGGTAATGCAATCCTCGATAGCGATCCGAAAGAATCAGTTTTTGGTCTGGATATTGCACCGTGATCGGTTTGGTTAAAAGATATTTGAAGGTGACGGATAATCCTTTGGGAATTGCCAAGAATATGGTTTTTAGAGTATCGAGCATAATTGAACTTGGGTTTCGCTTTAAAAAGGTTACGGTTTAGATTCGCTACGCTCACTACAAGTCGGTTAGGTATCGTCTAAAAGGTGATCGTCAGTCGTTTTTCGTCTGAAATACGAAACCCGAAACCAAAAGACGATAGACGATACGTGGCCGAAACCCAAACCGATCCACGATAAACATACCTTATTTTGTAAACAGAGCATTATAGCACCATAATGGTTGCAGTTAAAAGGATATTTAAAAGTGTTAAAGGTAACAAAACCTTCCAGCCAAAATTCATCAGTTGATCATATCTGAATCTGGGCAGGGTGGCTCTTACCCAAATATAAAAGAAAAGAAAAGCACAAACTTTTATTAAAAACCACAACACCGGAGGCAAAAACGGTCCCTGCCATCCACCAAGAAATAAAGTGGTGGCAAGTGCGCTTACGTTGATCATGCTCCCATACTCACCCAAAAAGAACATGGCGAACTTCATGGAAGAATACTCGGTATAATAACCTGCCACCAACTCATTGTCTGCTTCGGGAAGATCAAATGGAGCGCGGTTAGTCTCCGCTATGGCACAAACCAGATACAAAATGAACCCCAGCGGTTGGCGAAATATGAACCAGCTGAAAAGTTTATCCTGAGACTTCACAATCTCCACCAGGCTCAAAGAGCCGGCAATCATAAAGACCCCGATTAAAGAAAGTGCCAATGAGACCTCATAGCTGATCATCTGGGCGGATGATCTAAGTCCCCCCAAAAGTGAATATTTGTTGTTGGAAGACCAGCCGGCTAAAACAATTCCATATACGGACAAGGAAGTTACCGCAAAGACATACAAAATGCCCATATTGAAATCGGAGATCACCAGATTGATGCTCTGCCCGAAGATTTTTATCTGGTCTCCAAATGGTATCACCGCCATAATTATAAGAGCGGGAATAAAAGTTAAAAGGGGCGCCAGATTATAGATGAACTTATTCACCTTCGCCGGAGTTACATCCTCTTTGAACAAAAGCTTTATGCCATCAGCAAAAGGTTGCAAAAGCCCATGCGGTCCGACCCGCATGGGACCCAGTCTCACCTGAAAATGACCCAAAAGCTTTCTCTCCAGCCAGGTTAGATAGGCGATCATCAGAAGAAAAAACACAAAGACGATCAGGATCTTGATTAAGGTGATGATGATAAATGTGACCATATCTTTTCATGTTCGTGCGGGAATTGGATTTCCCGCACGTCTTTCTCTAATTCAAAGGCCCAGCCAATTTAGATCAGTCAGCCAGGCTAATATTCTATTTTTGGTATTGTTGCAACTTTGGATTGAAAAAATGAATAGCTACTTGTTCGAATACATCAATATATCCTAAGTTGCTGAACTTCTTCCCAGAGAAAAATGTTTTGATCCGTTCCACATCGATCAGTCCCGCATAGATTCGCTTCCCCTTCCCTTTAATCCGCTTAAGATCTTGGTATACTTTTGAATTTCGGGATGCAGATTTTGTTGCGTGTCTATATAAACGTGTGGCAAAATCCATAGTCTCCCCTCCAGTCTTCCCAATATATAATATCTCTGGGGAGTTTTTCACATAAAGGACGTATACTCCTTTCCTCTTGACTATTTCCGGATATTCCTTGCGTTTGCGTTTCCAGTTATTATCTAATTCTATCTCTATGGGTTGTCTAGAATACTCTCTTTTTGTGGGAAGATCCACCCTAATACATGATTTCATTTCCTCATCTCCGATATGATTAAGTTCATTTCGCAAGGGTTCGGGAATTCCAATTCCCGAACCAACATGAAACAGCAAAAATAAATTTTTGCACTCCAGTTTTCAGATTACAACTCAGTCAACTTAGGTTTCCATTGGAAGCCAGTGTCACCAATCTTTTCGTATGACATATTCTCGTATATTGGTGAAACGCTGGTTATCTCATTAAAAATTTCTTTGGCTGAGAGGTAATCGAATTCATAACCCATGGTTTGTGATAAGAGAGAGACAATTTGCCAGTCGGCTTTGGAATTTCCCAATGGATCAAATGCCCTCTTCAATCTTTGTACTCTTCTTTCTACATTGGTGAAAGTCCCATCCTTTTCAGCAAAGGATGCACCGGGCAGGACCACATCCGCCAGCTTCGCCGTCTGGGTCAAAGAAATGTCCTGAACCACCAGAAAATCAAGCTTATCTAATGCGGATTTGACATATTCTCGATCCGGATATTTTTCCAAAGGATTTTCACCCATTACATACATGGCTTTAATTTTGCCCGCATGAATTTCTTTTAACATTTGATTGAAAGAATGACCCGGTTTATCCGGCAATTTGGCTTTCCAGATGTCTTCAATCTCTTTTCTTTTGGATTCATCTGAAATATGGATAAATCCGGGCAATCTATCGGGCAAAACCCCGCAATCCAGAGCACCCTGAGAATTGCAATCTTCCCATAAGAGATTGACTCCACAATTCTTTTTTCTCCAATGTCCGGTTAAGAGAATCAGATTATATAGAGAATCAATCACCTCTTTGTTTTGAGGATGAGAAACGATTTCTTTGCCACATAGGATAATTATGCTTTCAGCCTTGGCAAAGGAATTTGCTAAATTTTTGATCTTATCTGGGGCGATCGTAGTTATCTGAAAAACCTTCTCCGCATCATAGAGCAAGACTAATTGCTTTAGTCGATCGATCTCCTCCTTAGAGACTTCGATTTTATTTAGATCAAAAAGTCTTCCCTCTATGATCTCTCTTGCCAAACCATTTAAAAAGGCAACTTCTGTTCCTTTCTTGTAGATCAATTCATCTTGGGCGAACCGGTTTAAGCTTGTCTTTTCGGAATTCGCTAAAATTAATACATTACCTTTTCTTGCAGATTTTATGGCTCTCAGATTTATTATGGGATGTTCTTTTTCTAAGTCGCAGCCGAAGACCAAAATCAGTCTTGCATTCTCGATCTCAGC
>JALHUP010000175.1 GCA_022866585.1 Candidatus Zixiibacteriota bacterium
CAGACTTGGCTTATATAGAATCGGTCTCAAACAGAGGTAGGAGATGAATATCACCAGAATCAGAGAAGCTACGCCGATATAACTGATCCTCGCCTCCACCGGAAAAACAAAAATTGAATTCAGCCAAAGCCCCAAAAAAGCAAAGCCCAAAGCAAGGGAGAGGGTGCTCAAAATTCCCCAGCTTGCTTTATTCTTGGTATAAATAGATCCTAAAGCTTTGAGTCTATTGGTAAGTGCGGTGTAACTGGACAGATTAACATTCATGTTCATAACTTTCTATCTTTGATTTTCTTAAAAATTTAGCAACAACGTAATTATTTCTAATTTGATGCAACTCCCTCTCTAAAACCCTCTCTCCTGAGGGGAGAGGGAAGGGTTAGGGGGCGACTTCATATCAGGAATAGATACGTTTAATTTTCCAAAGCCCATGTAATAATATTCACTCCCATCTTCAGTGCGGCTTCCCTTTTTTCCGGAGGATCATTGTATACCTGCGAATCCTCCCAGCCGTCTCCAATGTCGCATTCGTAATCATAGAATACCACCAATCTGCCTTCATGAAATATGCCGAACCCTTGCGGTGGCTTTTCATCGTGCTTATGTATTTTGGGCAAGCCATCAGGAAAATCATAATAACAATGATAAATCCCGTGACTGAAGGGAAGTTCCACCAAATCCTTATCCGGAAAGACTCTTTTCATCTCCCGAAAGAAAGCTTCTTTTAAGCCGTAAGAATCATTGGCAAAAAGAAAACCGCCACAAGTTAGATAATTTCTTAATCTCTCCAATTCTGCATCGGTAAATTTTATATTTCCATGACCGGTCATGAATAAGAAGGGATAAGAGAAAAAATCATCATCCAGTATGGAAACCCGGACCTCCTCTTCATTTACCGGAATGTTAGTGTTTTCTTTTAAAAACTTGAGCATATTGGGTATGGCGGATGATCCCCAATACCAATCACCACCTCCTCCATATTTAAGCCGGGCTATGGTGAAGGCAGAGGGATTTGGATTTTTGCCCGTTTCAGTTCGCTGTGCAAAAGCCGAAAAGCCAATCAACAAAAAAACGACTAGGATAATAGTTTTTTTCCACCACATATTTATTATACAATTCTCAACGATGGGTTGTTTGCAAATTCGTATGAATGCATACGCATCTCTAATACTTAATTTAAAAATGGACGGAACGACCCAGCCATAAGATAAATAGGATTACAACAACGTGCAAAATCCACCACCCCATTCGCCCTCGAATAAAATGTTTCAACATTTCTTTATCTCCATAAGAAATGTCCTAAAGAATACACAATGGTAATATAGAAAAAATGTCTTGCCCACCATCCGAGTGTAAACATCCGACCCAATCCCGTGGGATAAAAATAGAGTAAAATCATCTGCCCGATGAAAAACTTCGGGACCAGAATAATAATATCTGCTAAGGTGGTTTTGAATATTATGTTTGTGAATGTCAAAGGATTTGGCAAAGCGGAAAGACTGAAATGTGCCATGCTAATGGCACCGATTATCACACCCCAGCCATTAATTAAATAGGCGATGATGAGTGTTTTTTTCTGATTGAACAATAAAGGTGTAATAATGACATTTACAAGACCCAAGACAAAGGGAATAAGAAATGATGGATTGTGGGATATGGGATGAATCCGAAAATGAAGTAGCCATCCGCCCAGTGACAAAAAAAACAGTGCGAGGATTGGTTTTCCGAGTTCTTTTTTGAATATCATAAATCTGATTTAGTGATGGTGTAGTATTTACTTTTGCTGGGGTGGGGGTTCAACCCTCACTCCCAGCTTTTCCAGACGTGGAAGCAATCTCTGTTTAAGCAGATTCAAAAGCACAAGTCAAC
>JALHUP010000031.1 GCA_022866585.1 Candidatus Zixiibacteriota bacterium
ACTCTTGCAAGGATTCTCGCGGTCGACTGAGAGTAGGGGCGGCAGTGGGAGTGGCAAAAGACATGATGGCGCGTGCCTCCGCATTGGTCGAGGCGGGTGTGGATCTTCTGGTCATAGATTCTTCACATGGACATTCCCAGGCGGTGATAAATGCTGTTAGAAAAATAAAAGCGAAATTTTCCCAAGTTCCTTTGATAGCAGGTAACGTGGCCACCAAAGAAGGAACTTTGGATTTGATAAAAGCTGGAGCTGATTGCGTTAAGGTGGGAGTTGGTCCTGGCTCCATCTGCACCACTCGGGTGGTCATTGGAGCGGGAGTTCCTCAGATAACCGCAATCCTGGATTGCGCTGAGGCCGCAAGAGAACATAATATTCCCATAATTGCAGACGGGGGAATAAGATATTCCGGTGACATCACCAAAGCCTTAGCCGCGGGAGCAAATGTGGTGATGATCGGAAGCTTTTTTGCCGGAACTGAGGAAAGCCCTGGCGAAACCATCCTCTTTGAAGGAAGGACCTTTAAGTCTTATAGAGGAATGGGCTCTATCGAAGCCATGAAGGCGGGAGGAAGGGAGAGATATTTTCAAGAGCACCAGCGTGAAGCTAAAAAACTTGTGCCGGAGGGAATAGAGGGGAGAGTTCCCTATAAAGGGAATCTGTCCGAATCAGTATATCAGCTGATCGGTGGACTTAAAGCTGGCATGGGAATGTGCGGAGCTAAGAATATGAAGGAGCTTTCGGAAAAAGCAGAGTTTATGATGATCACCTGGGCTGGATTAAGGGAAGGTCATCCCCACGACGTAATAATCACCAAAGAAGCGCCCAATTATCAGATAAGCCAGGACTTTTCGTAGGTCGGGCAACCTTCGGTAGCCCGACATGTGAGTTTTTGTTCTATCAGGAGCTTCTCCTGACAGTGCGTCAGGTCTGGAGGATCTGACGCAATAAAAATAGTAAAAAGGTGAAAAAATGAAATATTTAAAGGACCTAATCGAAAAATTCATGGACTTCGTTAATACTGAAGAGGGAGAAAAATGGAGAAAAGAACGTGACGAGAGAAAAAAACTTTATTTCACGTTAAGAAGTAAAAACTACATAAAGAAACTTACTGAAGAAGAATTTAGAATAGTAATCAAAGCTTTGTGGGCAAGCAATTTCTGGGGGAACAAAGATTGGTTAGTAAATAGAATTTTAGAACGGAATGGAGGTATAGAGAAGATAAGAGAGTCTTTATCTGATCTTCTTCATGGAGAAGATCCATTACATAAACGGTATGATAATTTTAGACAGAGCATAAAAGGAATCGGGCCCGCAATGCTTACTGAGATAATGGCTTTCGTGGTGCCTAAAGAATACTGTATTTGGAATGAAAAACCCAAAGCTGTTTTGCCTTTTTTGGAAATGAAGAACTTATTACCTGATAGAGTCTTTAAGCATCAAATATCGGGAAGCGATTATGAAAGTTGTATTAAAACGTTATCTAAGATTAAGGAGGAACTGGAAGCGACCGTTTCTACTCCAGATTTTATCCATGTTGATTTCTTTTTGGCTTTTATATTTTACAAAATTTTGCCTCAACAGGTCTATATCTGCCCAATTTGCGAAGCGAAGTTCAATATTCAATCAGAGTTGGATGCACATGTAGTGACTGCGCATCCAAAACCACCGCCATCAAAAGAGGAAATGTCAGCTCACACAAAAGCCCAACAAGCATTAATTGAACTGGGGAACCTATTGGGATTTGATACATATTTACCACCAGAAGATAGAGGCAAGATAGAAATCGCAACTTTAAAAGAGATTCCACAATTTACTCACCTACACTTACTGGATACTGCAAAACACATTGATGTGATTTGGTTCAGAGAGGAGTTTCCAGTCTACTGCTTTGAGGTTGAGGAATCTACTGATGTTACAAAAGGCTTGTTGAGACTCTATCAAATAAAAAAACTGAAAATCACGCCAATTATCGTTGGACCAGAAAACAAGAGAATTAAATTTCAGATGGAGATAGAAAAGGAACCTTTCCGAAGCATTAAAAAGTCATATAAGTTCATTTCTTATGAAGAACTTTCCAAACTTATAGAGATTTCAAAACAATTTTACGAATTAAAAAAGAAATTGCTTGGGGAAGTTATATGACGACAACTGATTGTTTTGCCCCTCTTCGTTTATCTTTGACCCTGCAAGAGAGATTTCAGTTGATGTTTAAGAAGAGCAGGGAGCTAATTGAGCTTTTGGAGAGAAATGGACACAGAAGACCTGATCAGATTATTAAGAGAACATAACGGACGAAAGACATTATCAAATTTTGAGGTCAGAAATCGTATTATTTTTAGTAAATTTGTTAATTTTATAAAGAGGTCAGAAAAAGTGAGTTAGATTTGCCAAAGCAGAATGGATGATAGTTCTGATCGAGCTTTTGACTGGGCTTGGTAAACATCCAAGGCATTTGAGGTTATTGCTTATTAAGGAAGGGAAAGTCAGGATGAATAATCGAATTTCTATCGATCCTCAAATTTGTCACGGGCAGGCCTGCATTAAAGGGACTCGCATTCCGGTTCATCAAATTGTTCGGATGTTGGCAAATGGCGATGCCATAGAAGATCTTCTACAAGAATATCCTTCCCTTAAGCAGGAGGATATTTTGGCGTGTCTTGACTATGCGGCTTCGCTGGCGGAGGAACTTGTGTCCCCCATTGAGGAAATTGAGGCGTGAAGATATTGGTGGACGAAAACATTCCGGCGATGACAGTATCGGAATTAAGGCGTCGGGGACACGACGTTCTTGACTTTAGAGGCACCCAAGAGGAAGGATCGGCTGATTCTGAAGTGTGGAACTTAGCTCAAAAGGAAAGTCGGCTTTTGATAACTACCGATAAAGGATTCGCTCAACTTCGGCAATCCGAACATGCCGGGGTATTAATACTCCAGCTTGGGAGGACTTCACAAACACCGAGACTGTTATGTGAAATTGCCATTTAGGCGGGCATTATTATATAGGAGATAAGCATGACACACAAAGCTGAAGCAGGAAAAAATTATCTGGTGTTTATCAGCCATTCAGAAAAGGATCGTTGGATTGCAAAACAAATGGCTAATCTTATTGAAGAAAAAGGCAAAGAGTATGGTATCAAAACATTTCTCTATGAAAAACATATTGAAGGGGGAGAGTCAATTTCAGATTCGATTCGGAAAAACATCCAAGAGTGCAGCGAATTTCTAGTTCTTCTCACTCGATACTCCATCGATCGGCCTTGGGTTTTGATAGAGATAGGTGCGGCTTGGGTCCTTGGAAAACGTATTATTGCTATTATAGATAAAGTTACTCCAGAGGAGATGCC
>JALHUP010000176.1 GCA_022866585.1 Candidatus Zixiibacteriota bacterium
CAGAATCTGGTGGTCTTTACATGTGGTCCTTTGGAGGGGCGGTGGACATTTCTCCCAATGTCTCAGTTGGCGGGGCATTCAATTTCTTCAGTGGAACGGATAATTATTCTTGGTTATACGAAGGAACGTATAGTGATGACACTCTCTCCTTTAAATATAAATATGATGACACTATAAAGGATCGGTATACTGGCTTCAATTTAAAGTTGGGGGTAAGAGCCCAGCCCAATAAGTTCTTGATTGTAGGGGGAACTATAGAATCACCTATCACCTATACCATTAATGAGGATTGGACCCAATCCACCGATACGGTATTTTATAAACCCGATGAATATTGGGTTGACTATTACGATTCTGATAGCCCGGAATACAAAATCTCGCTACCCTTCTCATTAGGAATCGGAATTGCCTTGAATTTCAACAATCTCATCTTAGCCGGCGACATAAATTACGCCGATTGGACTCAGATGGAGTATAAAAGATTAGCGGATATGGCAGATGCTAATCGAATAATCAAAGACAGCTATACCGATGCTTTAAGATGGCACCTGGGAGCAGAATATCTTTTTCCCAGAATCGGGACCACATTTAGAGTGGGGTATTATCAGAATCCACTCCCTTATAAGTCCAAGTGGATAAAGAAAGATAGAAATTATTTAACCGCTGGGGTGGGGTTCTTAATAGATCAGGTGATGACTTTGGATTTAGCCTGGGTGCGTGGGGGGTGGGAGACGAATGATTTTAATATTGACCTGGCTGAAAAATATAGCACCAATCAGATCTTTTTGACCACCACATATCATTTTTAACTTCAATCGTTCAAGCTAAATTTCTTTCTGCAGTCTTAGGCTTTAACTCTCGAACATACTTAAGGTGATCTTGAATAAAAACCTTGTAAGGCTGGAGCTGGAGTGTCCGCCTTCAGGCGGACCAATGGTAGAGTGGTTTTGTCAGAAAAGATTTATGGTCAAGCTAAAGCTTGACACTCCAAGATTCTTATAGTAGTTGATCTTTCAGAAATCAGACAATCGTCAGTTCAAGTTGGTTCGGGAATTGGATTTCCCGAACCATTCTTCATGCGGGAATTCCAATTCCCGCATAAACAGAGACAATCGCCAGTTGACAAAGCTTCTTTATTTGTTTTATTTAAATAAGAAAGAGTCAGACTATTTTCTCACAGGTGCTTTCTTAAGGTATGATCGAATTAGTAAAACTGAGCTTAATCCTCATTCTTTTGATCCTTTTGATCAAGAAGAAAGTCCCCGTGGGGATTTCTCTTTTTGGCGGGGGAATTTTAGTCGGGATTCTTTTTGGTCTGCCCGTCTCTCTAATCTTAAAACAATCTCTCTCTGCGGCTGTGGATGGGGAAACCTTGCATCTTCTAAGTTTGGTGATTTTAATCGTATTCTTCGGCAATTTACTTGGTTTGATCGAAAATTTGAGGGATTTGACAAAAGCTTTGGAAAATTTAGTAAAGAATACGAAAGTGGTATTAATGATGCTTCCGGCCGTGATCGGGCTTTTGCCCATGCCGGGTGGAGCGCTCTTATCAGCTCCTATGGTGGAAGAAGTTGGAGCAAGAAAGGGTCTTTCCCCGGAGATCAAAACCACCATGAATTACTGGTTCAGGCATGTATGGGAATATTGTTTTCCTTTGTATCCCGGGATAGTCCTCTCAGCCGCGCTTTTGCAAGTGCATTTGTGGAGGATCGTGGCGGTGCAGATCGTTTTAAGCTTGGCTATGGTTATTTTAGGTCTTATCTTCTGTACCAGAAAAGTCAAACTGTCGGGCAGCCACTCGGGTTTTGAAAATGATGTGAAAACCCCTTTTCTGCTTTTAGTCAAAAGCATCTGGCCCGTCCTCTTGGTGGTGACGTTGAATCTTTTTTTCCAGGTTGACCTGGTGATCGGGCTGGGTTTTACGATAGTTCTTTTGATCTTCTTGAAAAGAGTGAAATCAAAAGATATTCTAAGGCTCTTAAGAGAGACTGTAACTTTCGACGTGGTGGTCTTGATTTTTGGAATCATGATTTTCAAAAATCTTCTCGAAGCTTCCGGGGCGGTCAAAGTTATGCCGGAGCAAATGATGCTTTTGGGTATTCCCAAAGAGGCCGTTGCTGGAATTATCCCCTTGACCGTGGGGTTGTTGACCGGGGTAACCGCGGCGTTCGTAGGAGTAAGCTATCCCATACTTTTGCCGTTTTTGATCCCGGATCAGGTGAATTGGGGTCTGGTGATGCTGGTCTATGCTTGTGGACTTATGGGGGTGATGCTTTCGCCAGTCCACTTCTGCTTGATCTTATCCAAAGACTATTTCAAAGCTGATCTTTTAAAAGTATATAAAATGATACTTCCCCCTGCGCTTCTTTTGATTTTGTTTGCATTTTTTCTTGTCATTTTAGGATACCCTTGGGCATTGATTTAAAAGCTTCGAATCAAAAATTTTCAAAAATTACCTCGTAGCTTAGTAAATGAATCTCTAACAAGAAACTATAACATTTCATTTGCAACAATGCCAAGTCTCAAGTCAGCATGAGCATTTAGTTTTCAAATCTTGGGAACTTTTAAGGGCTTGGATTGTATATCTTTTTGAAAAGGGAAGAAGATGACGCCTGATCGCCAGCTTGAATCAACACAAAATGGGCAGACGGGCACCGGTCCGGGTGGACAGGTCTTCGATAAGGAGCTGATAGAGAAGGTGAAGTGTGGTGATACCTTTGCCTTCAATATCCTGGTAGATCGGTATAAGATAAGACTTTTTAATCTGGTTTATCGTATGCTTCAAAACAGAGAAGAAGCCGAGGACGTCCTTCAGGAGACCTTTTTGAGAGTTTACAGGGAAAGGGAAAGCTATGATCCGACATACTCTTTTTCCACC
>JALHUP010000177.1 GCA_022866585.1 Candidatus Zixiibacteriota bacterium
ATGGAGAATATTTGTAAAGATAATGCCCATCCTCGAAATTATATAGATTCTCTGTATGTAAAACGCGAGTGGCGGCTCGATGAACCACATTGAAATCATTCATTCCCCGCCGCAAGGTATTCCTAAAAAAGCCAATTACCATAATTGCCAAGAAGACATATAAAACTATTTTAGGATAATTTCTCTTTTTCATTTTATGAGCTTGCTTCTGAAGTGCGGAAGATAGTCGGATCAAACCTCTCCCCTTTTGTTCCCCCTCTCCACATTTGAGACTGTGTCATAATTGTGTTTTGAGGTTGTAGCCGTCCATATGGACGTAAGTCATTGGAATTCAACATCTCGATTTCGCCCCGCTAAGCGGGGCGACTACAAAAACCGAAACTCTGACACACCCTCATTTGTGGAGAGGGGGACAGGGGGTGAGGTTTAATAAACAAATAGTGTCAGGAGCACGGGACTCCTGGCCTACTACTTCTTCTATTCATATATGCCATTATAATCATTTATCCAGCCTCGTCATGCACTTTATAGAAAGGTAGGTCAGCCATTCTTGTCTGACAATGATAGAACAGACAAGAATTTCTAATAGAACAGACAAAAATGTCTGTTCTACCGATTCCCTCTTAGGCCAGATGCCCTGCGCCTGACAAATAAATAGTGTCAAGAGCACACGGGGCTCTTGACCTACTACTGTAGCCCGACTTTCGGATAAATCCTTTATGTTCATATATAATATCATAATCATTTTTATGCAACCTTGTCAAGCACTTTATAAAAAGGGTTTGCGTCCACTGATGCGGTATGATAAAGCAGCCTTCTATTAGAGGCAGACTCTTTTATCTCTTTCCTTAACTTCCGCGTAGGCCTGCCTTAGGCAGGCCAGCCCCGCCTCTGGCGGGGCTACGCCATAGTCCCCAGATTCATAAACCAAAAAGTCTAAAAATGCTTATCTTCTACGATCCAATTTCTTCTACCCCTTTGGTTTTGAACTGGGTGATCCACCGGAAAATGCTCCGAACCGAGACTTGCATAATTGCGGCCACATCTTTCACCCGGTGCTCCCTGGCTGCGATGATGGCCTTAAGCTGAATACAAAGTTTACCCCCCTCTATTTTTGCTAATTCCTCTTCGGCTAAAACCACGGTTTCTGGATCTACACCTATCTCCGGTCTCGCCATATTCTCCTCCTTAAAAACGATAGCCTTTTAAGGAGGATCATAAACAATCATAAATGTCATGCCAAGTAGAATTTATTATAAGACCTTTTCCTTCGACATAAGCCGAGTTTGAGTTTTTCAGAAGCTATGGTAAAAAATGATTGACTTTATTTGAAAATTGCTTTATTTGTGGGTAGAAGGTAATGAAAAATGCTATTCACTATTTAAGCCTAAGGAGAAGCTTCCATGTCAGAATTTGACGTTACCAGCCGAACGGATATTGCCAAGATTACTCTAAACTCTGCTCCTGATCGTCCGGGAATCGGTGCGCAAATATTTGGTGCTCTCTGGTCTTATGACATCAATGTTGAGCTTGTTTCCTCCGCCCCGGCGCCGGAAGGTAGAGCAGATGTTACCTTAGTAGTGGGGAAAACACAGCTAAATCCAGCGATACTCAAATTGAAAAAAATCAAAGAGGAGTTGGATGCCAAGGATTTAACTGTTGACCAGGGTGTAGCCATAGTCACGGTTAGCCATCCCAAGTTGTCCAAAACTCCAGGGATCGCCGCCAAAGTATTTTCTCTCCTTTCACAAGCAAATATAAATGTCGAAGCCATCTCCAGCTCCACCACCACCATAGCTTGTGTGATCCGCGAAAAAGAGGAACAAAAAGCGTTGGCGACTTTACGCAAGGGACTTGAAGAAAAAGATTAGAGACTCAAGATAAAGATTTACGAGGGAAGGGGAATTGGAGGGCGGATTAAAATTTTCCACAGAAAGTTCCTAAAAAACTACTTAATGGGGGGATTGCTTAGAATTTGTTTTGAATTTGAAGTTGCCTGATTTATCAGGTCCTGCGGATCCAGAATTCGGACGTTCTGTCCAATGAATTGGACAGCTACAATCTTACCAAATTTAATCAGCAAAACAAAAGATTTATTTTGAAAATCCGAACTTTTCTTTAAGCTTCTTTTCCACAATCTTGGGAACGAAACGATTTATTTTTCCATTGAAGCGAGCAATATCCTTGATCAAGTTGGAGCTTAGATAGGTATATTTCTCGGAGGGTATCAAAAAGACGGTCTCCGTTTTTGGGGCTAATTTTCTGTTCATCAAAGCTAACTGAAACTCGAACTCAAAATCCGAGACCGCCCTCACTCCGCGTATAAAGGCAGAAGCTTCAAGTTCTTTTGCCAGATCCGCTAAAAGGCCGGTAAAGAGAACCACCTTTACCCGTTTTAAATCCTTCACTGTAGATTTGACCATTTCCAATCTTTCCTCTGCTGAAAAAAGTGGCTTCTTGTCAGGATTGTCCGCAATGGCTATCACCAGCCGGTCAAAAAGCAGAAGCGCCCTTTGGATCAAATCCAGATGTCCATTGGTGACCGGGTCGAAACTTCCCGGATATATAGCAATTTTCATAAGATCTCCTTAAATTTAAAAATCGACTTATGATTTTGGAAGAACAACCTTGTGTTTTTTAAATTGGTTCAAGAATTTAATTTTGTCTTTAAGTTTGATTTGAAATCTCTTATCGCATAGTTTATCCTCTGCCTTTTAACATCCCGAGCCATCCTTCGACATCCCGCGTTGGCGGGAGGCGAAGTGTAAAGGCTCGGCTACGCCTCTTGCAATCAATCCTTTCCTATGGTTCCAAAGTCGGACAAGCGGTTTCTGACTTTTTTATAAAGAATGAAACCATGGTATCCCCGAATCTTTTGGCTTTTATATAAAGTAATTTCTCCTCAGGGCATTTTAAAGTCTCTTTTTTATGGTGCTCTAAGACTAAAATTCCGTCTTTTTCCAAAAGATCATATTTGACCACCGAGTCTATCACCTTTTGAGCGAAATCACAAAGATAGGGGGGGTCAGCAAAGATGACACCGAATTTTCCTTGAAGCTTTGGCAAAGCTCTTAAACAATCTTTGCCAATTGTCTTGGCTCTTTGATCCAGGTTTAAACTCCCTAAATTCTTTTTGATGATCTTAATGCTCTGTAAAGATGAATCCACGAAGGTGGCAAATTCCGCCCCCCCAGACAAAGCCTCAATGCCTAAATTCCCGGACCCAGCAAATAGATCCAAGACCTTCCTCCCGGAAACCTCACCTTTCAACACGTTGAAGATCGATCCCTTCACCTTGTCCGAGCTGGGTCTGATCTTGGCTTTGTTGACGGAACTTAAAATACGCCCCTTATATTCACCAGAGATTATTCGCAAAAAAATCTCCCTAAGACAAATGAATTCATTTAACCGTTATGAGGTCTTTTATTTTTTCAAAAGTCTTTGGACCAATTCCGGAAACCTTCATCACATCCTCGATTTTTTGGAATTTGCCTTTTGTTTCCCTATGATTGATGATTCTTAGGCTCAAAACCGGACCGATTCCTGGCAAAAGTTCCAGTTGGTAAGCCGAAGCGGAATTGAGGTCAATTTTCTTCTTCCCCGCCTTTGGTGGTTCGACTTCGCTCACCACCCTGAGCCTGTCGAAGGGCGGGATTTTCAACAAAGGATTTTCGGGTGTGGGTGAAATTCGGTTTTCCTTTTGTCGATTAGAAATAGGCGAAGTTATAGAATCTTTTGAAATTTTAGGTAAAACCTCCTGCGAATATGCTTTGGTATCCTTATTATGGTGAGCCTGTGCTTCGACTTCGCTCAGCACCATGAGCCTGTCGAATGGTCGAACCATTGGATTCTCATTGGATTGGCTTTGATTTTCAAAGGAGACCGGAGGGTTTTGGTTGAAGACAAGTTCCGGTGCAAAATTGGGGTGATATTTTTTGTAAACGGTTATCCCGCTTCCTATGAGCAACGCTATCAAAAGAAAAAGCAAAGCTTTTATCTCTTGGGGGGTGAAGTTAAAAAACTGCATAGAAAAATTCCAATTTTAGAAAACCAATATAAACGTAATTATTTCTGATACGATGCTGCCCCTCTCTCTAACTGATTTCAAGCACTTGCGGGAAAAGTGTTATTGTTTCCCAACGACTTACGGATACACGAAGAGAGTATGGCACTACATTTCGTCTTTCCCCAAAGGCGTGATGTCGAAGGATAATGCATATGCTGCTTTGCCAATTAAATAAGGGTTGCATCCTTGGGGTTACGTTTAAAAAGATTACGGTTTCGGTTAGGTATCGTCTAAAAAGTTATCGTCAGTCCCTTTGAATTCTGTGCGTATTAAGTAGGTTTTTCCGCTTCCGCCAAAAGTGGGTCCGGCGAAATACCAAAAACGAGCCCCACTCCTTATCCCACTCCACCCTCTGATTATCCTCTTTGATGCTGAAAACAACAGTCACATTCTCAGAAAGCTGAGCTAAAGAGGTAGCGGTCGAGTCCAAAACACCACCTGCTCTCAAAATATCCAGCCTCCCCAAATTGGCAATAACCTCCTGTCTTACCTTCTTCCCCTCACGGAAGTGCTTCACAATCTGCAAATACTCCCGTAGACCTGATCTTTTTACCCGCACAAACATGACACCACCATACTACATATAATCCTCACCCCTGTCAAGAAAAATCAGACCTGGAGTTTCCCCATTTTTTCGATCCCTACCCTGCAGACTGAAAGGGCGTGTTGAAAAACTTAATCCGGAGTGCCCGTATGGGCGGTTTTTCTCAAAAACAAAGTAGGTGGGATATAAGGACGTTTAGATTTCAAAAAAACGCAAAAGCAAGCTTTTGCACTCCCGAACCCAGTTTTTCAACAGCCCCTAAAGATTGCGGCAACTACTTGGCGTTGCAGGAGTAAGATGAGATTTTGGAAGAGATAAACAAATGCAGAAATTTTTGTTGCATTTTCTGAAAAGAATAGTTATACTTTCTTGAAACCTTTTAACAAAAAGGAGGTGTGGGATGTCTTTTAAGAACCACAAAAGCTTTGCTCTTTTGAGTCTTTTGGTTTTGGCTGGTTTGTTAGCCTGGGGATGTGCTTCCACCTCTTCCGTAAAAAAGAGGACTCAAGAGATCGAAGATAAGTTGAATGCACAGACCCAACAGCTTGATCAAAAGATCTCTGGGGTCGATGCCAAAGCCGAAGAGGCTAAAAAGATGGCTGATGATGCCTGGAAAAAAGCAGAGGAAGCCGCCAGGTCTAAGGGTTATGCAGGTTATAAAGTGATTGGAGAAAGGGAGGTAAATTTCGATTTTGACAGATATGACCTAAGCAAGATTTCAAAAGATATTTTGGATGAGATCGGGACGATGATGCAGCAAAAGCCAGAGCTTATCTTAGAGATTGCGGGACACACCGACAATATAGGTCCGGATGAGTATAATGTGATATTAGGAGACAAGAGGACAGAGAGTGTAAGAAGATACCTGGCAGATAAATTTGACATCGCCATCTATCGAATGTTCCAGATAAGCTTCGGCGAGTCCAAGCCCAAGGCTCTAAATGACACCATGTCTGGACAGGCAGCCAATCGAAGAGCAGTTCTGATGTTTTTGGGACCTTCCGAATAGCCATGGGAAGTGTAGGGGCGATTCCCCGCCTCTGGCGGGATGTTCCACATGAATCGCCCCTACTTTTTGCATTTTGTTCAAAAAATTGTCAACTCAGAGAATGAGTTCTTAAAGTCTTGTAGTATTTTGAGTTACAAAGGATGGCGGTGCTAAGATTAAGGTGTGGAGTAGCGCGAAAAGAGGAAATGCAGATGATAAAAACTTGTTAACTCTTTTGATTTATTTAACTTAGTGAAAGTCTGATTAGATGTTAAGTCCTTTTCAATTTTTCACATTTTTTTATTGACATTTTTGATTTAGGATTTATATTATAGTTGCATGA
>JALHUP010000178.1 GCA_022866585.1 Candidatus Zixiibacteriota bacterium
ACAGATTAAAATAAAAACCTATAGAAAGGACAAAGATATAATTATAGAAATAAGCGATACCGGAATAGGAATACCCAAAGACAATATTGCTCGAATATTTGAACCCTTCTTTACCACCAAAGAAGTGGGCAAAGGAACGGGTTTGGGCTTGAGTGTGGCATATGGAATAGTTCAAAAACATAATGGCAAAATCGAGGTAGAAAGTGAGGTAAATAAAGGGACCACCTTTCGGGTTATTCTCCCCTGCGCTCGTTCCTCTATCAATTCAGAGACATCTTGTCATATAAGGGAGGAAAAGATGGTGCGGACAAATTAGGACCCAAAAAGGAAAATCTTTAAATCCATAAAAAAACAATTTCTCTAATGGAGGAAAATTATGACAAGTCCAAAAATACTGATAGTGGATGACGAGGAGAACATTTTGAATTCCTTGAAACGATTGTTTCGCAAGGAACCTTATGAGATCTTAACGGCCATAAACGGAGAGGAGGGTTTAAAAATATTGGACGACCACCAGGTCGATCTGATCATCTCCGACCTTAAGATGCCGGAGATGAATGGGATTGAATTTTTAAAGAGAGCTAAGGAAAGAGATTCTGTTCCTTTGCGCATCATGCTCACCGGACATGCAGATTTGAAAAGCGTCCTTGATGCCGTAGATCAAGGAGAGGTATATCGCTTCTTACTCAAGCCTTGGGATGATGAAGAGCTGAAGATGACCATCCGGCAAGCCCTGGATTACTGTCATTTGTGGAAGGAAAATAGAACCTTGGTCAAAACTGTAGAAAAACAAAGGCAGATCTTGCAAGAATTGGAAAAAGAGTGTCCCGGAATAAGTGTAGTGGAACGAGATGATAATGGTACCATACTCTTAAATGAAGAGGGACTGAACAAAACCGTAGATGAATTAGTGCGGAGATACGAGGAAAGATAAAACCAGCCGTAAGTCAACTTTCCAAAGTCACCGCGCTACGTTCTTTTGGGGTGGTTCCAAGTATTCTGAAAATTCTGATTTGAGTAGCCGCTCTGCTTCAAGGAGGGCAAATCTTTCTCTTGACAAATCCATTCCCCCCCACTTAATTTTCGCTTGTGAATAAGACTTTGCAATTATCCATTGTTATTTTCTTTATTTCTGCTTTTGGACTTTCCGCTCAAACAAAAGACCAGCCCAGAGGTGATCTCTCCGGGAAGGTTACAAGCTATGAAACCGAAGAGCCACTATCCGGGGCAAATATAACTATAATTGGAACTGATTTCAAAACCTCCACGGACCAAAATGGCGAATTCATCCTGAAAAATATTCCAGCCGAAACTTACGAGGTGGAAGCATCTCTGATAGGGTATCTCAAAAGCAAACGATCTAAAGTGGAAGTGAAACCGGAACAAACCACCTATCTTCTTTTCAAACTCAGATACTCTCCTCTGATTCTGGAAAAGGAGATTTTGGTGGTGGGAGAAAGGCCGATTTTGGATGTAAAACTTCCTGCCACCACAAGGGAGCTTACCGCCAGGGAGCTCCAACTCGTTCCTCTCACAGATTTAAAAGATATAGTTTCTCAACAGGTAGGAGTTATCCAGGACAAAAGCCAACTTCATATTCGAGGCGGAAGGTCGTATGAAAATCTCTTTTTGATAGATGAGCTTTCCATTAACGATCCTTTTACCAGAAGCGGATACGGATTCAACCTATCACCTTCTGCCATCGAAGCAGTGAGCCTTGTTTCCGGGGGAGTGAATGCCCAATACGGTCAGGTTACCTCCGGGGTGGTGGACATGCGAATAAAAGAGGGAAGGGATGAATTTGAAGGCTCTTTGACTTACAAGACCGATGATTTTGGATTCGATTCGCCTTTCAATTTTAATACGGATATTTTGGATTTTAGCCTATCCGGACCAGCTCATTTTGTGAAATCAGTCTTTTCCAAATTCGGACTATCTCCTCCCGGTGATTTCTATTTCTTTTTGAATACCAATATGAACATATCCGACACGTATCTGGAACATCCCCAAAGGCTTTATTCCTCCTCTTTTGGAAAAACCAGATTTTCTCCGCGCGGGGATAATCGCTATTTTGGAATATTTAAGCTGACCTGGAAGGATCCATCTTTTAAGTGCTTCATCACTTTTGGGAAATCCGTAGTGATCAATCAGGACAAAAGCCTTCTTTCGACCAGGATAAGTGCCCCGACTTATAACTATGGTCCTCCTTATGAATATTCCGAAATATTAAAAAATTATAACGTCTTCACCCATGAAAGCAACTTTCAACTTTTATCTTTTCAAAAGATATTGGGGGAAAGACATCTTTATTCCGTAAATCTTTCCCGCTTTTTTACCAATCTTCATTCCGATGTGAATGGAAAGAATTTGACAGAATATGTTATGCCATATGATGGCTTGCCACGGGATACAATCATAGACCCCGATAGCTCTTATTATACTGTGAATATCGGGGATGGATTCTATGACCACGGAGATGGGGATACCTGGTATGACCATTTTGTGGAGACCTATGGTTTGAAGATGGATTTGACCAGCGTTTTAAGTGATGTAAATACTCTTAGGATTGGTCTTTTTGAAGAGTATCAGACCATTCAGTTATTAGATATTTACAAACCTTGGCTGGGCACAAGTGGATATGGACTAAGTTACGATCTTTACAAGGTATTTGCCAATGATGGTGCAATTTATCTAAACAACAATCTTAAATTGGAGGAAGCCACCTTCAATTTTGGTCTTCGCTATGACTTTTGGTTTCCGGGAGAATATGTGGAGAGGGCCATGCAGGATACTTCCCTGCCCACCATCACCCAGAAGATGCGAGAGGAATTCAAAGAGAAAACTTTCAGATTCTTTGGGCATCGGGGCAAAGGGGTCTTCAGCCCCAGGCTTGGATTCTCCGCACCTTTTGGCAAAAGCTCGACTTTCTTTTTTGATTATGGTCGACTCTCTCGAAAGCCCAATCCCCAATATCTCTATGCCAAGCTTCATTCTTCTGGTGAATCGACCTATCAATTGTGGGGAAATCCTAATTTGAATTCGGAAAAGGTGAGCTCCTATGAAATAGGAGTCAAATCCCTTCTCAGCCAAAATGATGCTTTAAGTCTGGTGGCATATCACCGGAGCCTCTACGATTATATCACTGCGGCCAGAGTGATACCGGATACTTTGAGACCGGAAAAGGTTTATTTGGTATTTTTTAATTTGGATTTTGCTTCAAGTAAGGGGGTAGAGATCGAGTATAAGAGAAGAGTTGGGGATTTCTTTTCGGGTTCGGTTCAGTTGGGCTTTTCTAAAACCCTTGGAGAAAGGTCTGAGCCGGAAGACATCTTAAAAGGGATAGGAGGAAGATCCGCTCAAGACATATATCAGGAAGTAGTCTTCGACTGGGACAAACCCTGGCAGGTGGCTTTAAGAGCAACTTTCTTTTCCGAGAAAAAGAGGTTTAGACTATTCGGATTCAAATTGCCCCCCGACTGGGATCTGAATTTGAATTTCTGGGCACATTCCGGCGAAAGATATACTTCCTATAAGGAGGTGATCTCATCAGAAGGAGAAATTACTTTTGTCCGGGATGGCGAGATAAATGGTAAAATTGGAAAATACTGGTCCAGTTTCGACCTTAGTTTTCAAAAACATTTTCTTTGGAAAAAATTGAAATATCGTTTCTTGTTGGAGGTGACCAATCTTTTTGATCACAAAAACGTGGTGCTAATAAATCCTTTGACCGGGGATGCATATAAGAAGGAGGATGTGATCCCTTATGGAGAAGGCGATCCCTATTTGCCCGAAGAGGGAAGCAAAGTGCCATTATGGTCAGACCCTTCCAGGTATTTGGCACCACGGAATATAAAATTGGGAATCTCAATTCACTGGTAAAACATAACGTCGAGGCTTGCCACTGATACGGAAGAGCTTAGTAAAGTTGACATCTTAAAAGACCTCACCCCCGTCCCCCTCTCCACAAGTGAGGGTGTGTCAGAATTTCGGTTTTTGTAGCCGCAGACTTTAGGGGCTGTTGAAAAACCCCTCTCTTATGAGTTTTTAGTTTTTATGAATAAGTTCTTGACTTTGGGAAGGAGATAATGATTATATTGGAGCGATTTCAAC
>JALHUP010000179.1 GCA_022866585.1 Candidatus Zixiibacteriota bacterium
ACTTCTAACTTTCCTCCTTAGTCTTTGATTTATCTAAGTCGACCATCCTCACCTCACCCGCATATTTCACAATCACCGGCTCAATTATTTTTGTAAGTTTATGAGTAACCTCTTTGATTCGTAGGGCGCTTTGTTCTATTTTTTTGAGTTTATCAATTGTATCCTGGGGTAACTCTTCCTTTCTGCTTAAGAGAAGCTGGGCGTATCCCAAGACTACGGATAAGGGGGTATTGACCTCATGGTTGATGGTAACCGCTGTTTCAGTTATGGCTTTCAATCTTTCGGATTTGATTTGATTTTCCTGAATCTCTGTGGTGATCTGGGTTTCCCAACCTGGAGCTTTGGCAACCGCCAAACCGAGCTGGTTGCTCAAGGCTTCCAAAAATTCCTCTTCTGTGCTCAAGTTTATGTGCCCTATGGAAAGTCCAGTTATGGCTCCCACTATCTGTTTTCCGGATCGGATGGGATAGGAGAAAATGCTGTGTGGTCCATCCATATCAAAGGTAACATAGATAGACTCAGCTGAAAATTTATTTCTCAAAAGCCGGATCGCCTGATGATCGAACTCGCGCAAGATTCTGTGTTTCTCTATAACTCCCGAAGCTACCTCATTTTTCACCTCCTTGGTCTGTTCGTCCCATAAAACTATGGAGGCACAAACTAATTTCGCAATCTCCAAGCTGTGGTCCAGCGCCACCTGAAGGATTAAGTCGATCTTACAAGAGGTGTTAATCTTTGCCGCCAGTTCTTTTAAAAGCAGAAATTTCAAACGATCTATGTTCTTTTCCATAATCTCTATTCCATTTATGGTGGATGCTGAATCGATTCACCATTCAGATTCTGAATTTCACTCAGTAAAAAAGCAAAATGTATGCCACACAGAGAATCCTGAAACGGGATTCGGTCTTGGCAAACCAATGAGATTTGGCACTTATGCTGAAAGCCCTTAAGAATTCAACTTTTTGGGACATTTCAAATTTTATTTAAAATCTAACTTTTAAATGTTAACAAAAACTATTCATATATGCAAGAAGATTCGTTCACCATTATGCAAAATTCTTCACAAAAACTGCAAAATATGTTTCTTTTTAGCATACAAAGCTATGTAAGGTTTTGGAACCGCGAGTATTTGAGATTTTTACGTTCTTGAGGAAATTGGATGGGGTTAAAGTTTGGAGGCAAGGCAAAAAGTAAGCTAAATACAAATGTAAGAATTCTTTCCCGTTCTCCTTACTTTCTCCATGTTCTCCCTCTCCCCTTGTGGGGGATTGAACGAAGTGAAATCCGTAGGAGGGATAGGGAGAGGTGATAACTTCGAATCAGTAACAGATGCACTGTATTACTCAAAGACCTCATCTAAAGCACGGTAAGACTCGTGCATTTGGGTTAGCTCGTCTATTATCTCCTTATCTTTGTTTCTGCGGCAGACATTTGCCAAATCTTCAACTGCTTTTCCTAATGCTTCGCGTTTTTCGATAATTTGGGTTTCTATATCCTTGAAATCTTCCGGAATTTGTGCTTTCATCAGAGCATCCATTTTGCTCTCCAATGAGGGGACCGCGTCCTTGATAGCCTGGTAATCTTTGTTGGGCATAGCCTCATGCCAGAGAGGATACAAAACCAAATGGAATTGCTCCATTTCTCTCATCCGCGGAGCCAAGACCCGTGCCATCTGTTCAAAAGCGCTGTGCATATTTTCCACTGCCTCTTCCAATTTCTTATCATCTTTGGTTTGTGCGACCGAATCCAACTTTTCAATGGATAAAGCCAGCTCCTCTCTTTTCTTTTCAAACTCATCCTTCACATGTTGGTAGTACAGTGGTAACTCAGCTTTCTTAACTATTTCTATGCTTTTCTTGAACTCTGGAACTGCTTTACGAATTGATTCATAATCACCATTTGGCAAAAATTCATGCCATACTGGATATAAAACCTCATGAAATTCTCTCAATCCCTCCACCCCGGGTCTTTTCATCTCCGTGACTTCTGCTTGTTCTTTCTTGGTTTGAATTTCTTTTTTACATCCAGCAAAGAAAACTGAAAAGCTCAAAACGGGAACAAAGAATGCCGTTAATAAAACTCCAAACTTTTTCATCTTAATCCTCCTAAGGCAAAATGGTTAATTACCTCTCCCCCTTTCCCTCTCTCCATTTTATGGAGAGGGGGTAGGGGGTGAGGCTATTACTTTACTTCAGTGCTTCTGAGGTGACGGTATAATCACGATAGAGACTGAAACTTCTAAATATATCTTCAGGTAACACGGGTTTGCCTTTTATGATTAGACTCACTAAATTCAAGGCGATTCCCGGACCTAACATGAAACCCTGCCCGCAGAAGCCTACCGCTACATAAAATCCATTTTTGTCTTTGATTTTATCCACTATGGGCACTCCATCCGGGGTCATAGGGTAAAGCCCGCGCCATGTGCGTCTGACTTTGATATTTTTCAATTCAGGGAAAAGGTTGACTAGTCGTCTTGCCGCCTGCGGTAAGAAGTTGGAAGTAGAATCTCGACAAAAACCCGGAATTATGGGATCAGGAGTCATGCAAAAAATTATATGTCCTTCTTTCTCCTGATAGAAATAGAAATTTTTTGAACCGGGATTCTCTCGTGTATCCACCACTAAAGGTTTGAAAAATGGTTTAATCGGTTCCGTGACCCCAGCTTCATGAGAATCAGGAAATATGGGAAGCTCCACGCCCATCATCCTTCCCACTTTCTCAGCCTGAGCCCCCGAAGCGTTTATCACAATTTTACTTGAATAGCTATCCCTTGCCGTCTTGACCCTTGACCCTTGCCCCTTATTATCTTCTATTCCTATCACCTCCTCATTAAACCTGAAGCTCACCCCTAATCTTTTAGCTTGGTTATAGAAGGATTTTGCCGCCAAGAGTGGAGAGACGTTTCCATCTTCAGGCGAATATGTTCCTCCTTTTAATTCATGTGGATTTATCCCCGGAAGCAATCTTCTTATTTCATCTATCTCCAGCCAATCTATATTAAGACCATATCTTTTTTGTGTGACTAAAAGCTCTTTGAAGCTTTTTTCCTGGGCTTCGGTGTAAGCGGGAAAACAATACCCGCCCCTTTGAAAATGTATGTCGTCTCCGTATTCCTCTTTCCATTGAGAAAATACTTTTAGACTCAATTGGCAGGTCTGTATCTTGGCTGGATCGGAGTGAGTTGCTCTCACCCCTCCAATGGCGGTTTTGTTCTGTCCCTGCCCTGGTGAGGGAAGCTCGTCTATCACCAGAACCTTTAGTTTCTCTTTAGCTAAGAAAAAAGATATAGGAAGCCCCACGCTTCCTGCCCCGATTATGATGACGTCGTAAGTCTCCATATGAATCAAGAAGAAGATGTTGGAGTGTTCACCTTTAGGTGAACCATACTGAAAACTTTTTGTGTTCTATAAGATTTCGGGTCAAGCTAAAGCTTGACACTCCAATCTTGGAGTAAACGATTTTTAAACTCTTCGCTCTAAGCTCTACGCTCTTAGCTGTTTTTCACCCCCGCCAATATCCCCAAATTAACTTCCGCCACCAAAGGACGCTGGGTGAACCCAAGCACCTCACACAAATCTATTCCCTCTTGCTGATAGAGCTTCATAATTAATGTTTGGCAGGTCTTGCCCCCACACGCACCCATCCCACATCTTAAAATCTTTAGCTGATTCATATCCTTCACCCCTTGTCGGATCAGCTCCTTAATCTCCTTCGCTTTAACTCTTTCACATCGACAGATGATAGTTTCATCCTCGATACAAGGTGGAGTTGAAGCCTCGATAGGTTGACTTATCTTTGAATCTTGAATTTTGAACCCTGCCACCTGGATAGCTTTATCTTTAGGAACTTTCAAGGTAACCAAGATGGTTCGGTCGTAAGCCTTTCTTTTTATTATTTTTTCTACCTTAGCTTTGGTTACGAATTCTCCATCCATGTCCACCGCCTCTACCTCATC
>JALHUP010000180.1 GCA_022866585.1 Candidatus Zixiibacteriota bacterium
CTCACTTATGATGGAGAATGGTTCAAATGCTTTTTCCAAATTTATAATTCCCTTATTTGAATCCCAGAATAGACACAAAGTCTTATTTGTAACAAAGTCAAATAACGTAAAAAATCTTTTGCAGACAAATCCACACAATCAGGTAATTGTGAGTTTCACTTTGAACGCTCTTCCCGTGGTTGAATTATGGGAAAAAAAAGCACCGAAAGTTTTGGATAGAATTAAAGCAGCTGAAGAACTACACAATACAGGATATGAAGTAAGGATAAGAATTGATCCTATGGTTCCAATTGAGAATTGGGAAAAATATTATCAAGAGCTTGTAGATAGTGTATTTTCAAGATTTACGCCTGAAAGAATAACTCTTGGTTCCTTGCGTGGTCTGCAAAGCACAATAAATGGGACAAAGGACAGATCATGGGTTCACTATCTAAAAGAGACCTCGAATTGGGGAAAGAAGATAGATTTTACAACCAGGCTAAAAATGTATTCGAATATTATTACCTATTTGAAACAAGAATATAAATATCATAACCTATCCCTTTGTAAAGAGACAAAGGCAATGTGGCAAAAGCTAGAAATGAACTACAAGAATATAAGATGTAATTGTATTTGGTAATTAAGAAATGAATGGCATAAGAATCATTG
The DNA here is from genome assembly GCA_022866585.1 of Candidatus Zixiibacteriota bacterium. GTDB lineage: Bacteria > Zixibacteria > MSB-5A5 > MSB-5A5 > SM1-73 > SM1-73. The sequence continues at coordinate 649 of JALHUP010000180.1, forward strand.
TGGATCAAAAAGACATTCAGATTAGGAGATAGTGAACATTTTTCTGGAGCACAAAATTCTTTCAACAAAATACTTTGACTTTTTATTCTATACTCTAAACTCAATACTCAAAACTCAAAGGAGGTTTCCATGATGGAGATCAAATTAGCCAGCCGAGGAAATATTCGAGACCTGTATGTCGGCTGTGTCAAAGATGACGTCAAGTATCAACAAGCTTTCAGTAAATCAGCAGACCTGTTTTTCAAAAAAGAGAAAAAGGGTTGGACCGGATTGGTGGCTTATGCTGAAGGGAAGCCGGTGGGAAGGGCAGAGTTTTATCCTCTGGAAGAAAGCTTTGCCGGAATCTCCGGTGATAACCTATATTTTATGCCCTGCATATTTGTTACTAAAGATCATCAGAAGAAAGGGTATGGTAGAAAACTTATGGAGGAGCTAATTAAGGCTACTTCTGACCGGAAAGGGGTGGTCACCTGGACGGTGGAAGGATGGATGCCCAAAGAATTTTTCGAGAAGATGGGATTTGAAGTGGCATCCCGGATGGGACCGGCTCTTTTACTTTTGTATAAACACCAGGAGGATGCAAAAGCTAAGATAATGAAACCTAAGTTTACCCCCAATAACAAAGCCGATAAGGTAAACATTGACGTGGTCCGGTCTCATTCATGTCCCCACATGATCGTAAATTACGACAAGCTCATCCAGAAGGCAAAAAGTCTTTCCCCCTCGGTGGAAGTTACTGAGTATTTTTTGAGAGATAGAAAAGATTTGGAAAAATATGGAGAGATGAACGTGTATGTGGATGGTGAGACCCCCTTCATGGGACCAGCATCCGAAGAGGAGGTCGAAAAGGTGGTAAAAGAACAGCTGAACAAAAAGGGACTTTAAACGCTTTGGTGGAGTGAGGGATTGGACAAATACTTCTGAGTGTCGAATCGCCTGATAAGGCAGGTAATCTTGTCTTTTTTTAAG
>JALHUP010000181.1 GCA_022866585.1 Candidatus Zixiibacteriota bacterium
GGCTATGTTCCCAAGGGCAGTTCAGTCTCTCACATATTTCAGATAAAAAATACTGGGGAAGATACACTTATCATTGTCAGGGTGAGATCCGGATGTGGCTGCACCACGGTTCCTCTTTTTAAAGATCGCTTAGCACCTAAGGAGACCGCAGACTTAGAGGTCATCTTCGATTCCGAGAAGATCAGACCAGGGAAGACCTCCAAAGGCATTCAAATCATTTCTAATGATCCCACCAAACCTTTCCAGGATCTGTATTTTACTGCCAGCGTGGGAGAGACCAATTCCTTAGTCAAACTCGTCCCGGAAGAGGTCTTCTTTGATACCATTCGCCAGGAAAAGGAAACCAAGCGGACACTTACTCTCGAAAACATTTCGCAAGAAAAACTATCGGTCGAGCTGATTGAAGGACCTAAAGACTTTGTGGAATTGAACGTTGAAAGGCACACTTTGAAACCGGGCGAGAAAACCCAGATCACCTTAGGGTTGAAAAAAAATGCTCCTCGGGGAAGTTTCCGTACCTCCTTCACCTTAGATTTCCAAAACTCCAAGATGGTCCGCATTACGGTTCCAATCCATGGGGTAGTGGCGACCAAGTAGGATCAAGATGCAGGTGTATCAAAGATCCAATCTCTTCCATATTCTTTTGAAAGCCACAGGCATTGTGATTTTGGGTTCATTCGTGGGGATAATTTACAATAGCTTATCTCCTCAAGGAATCACGCTCAAAGGAAGCTGGAGCAGAAAAGTTACCCAAGATAGTTTGGTTGTGCCTTATTCCTATCAAAAGGATGACCCCCCGGCCGTCAGTTTAGATTATGCCATGATGAAATTTCAATCCGCGGGGACCATATTCGTGGATGCCCGCTATCCGGAAGACTACAAATCCGGGCATATCAAAGGAGCAATCAATTTCCCCTATGAGGAGTTTGAAGAATATTCTTCACAGGTTCTGCCAAAGCTTTCTTTGGATAAAGAGATCATCACCTACTGCGACGGGAGTGAATGTGAGACCAGTCTTTTGTTGGCACGAGAGCTTCGAGACAAGGGATATAAAAACATAAAAATCTTCTTTGGCGGCTGGTCCGAATGGCAGAAGTCGGGGCTTCCCGTAGAAGTTAGAAGTTAAAAGTTGGAAGTTATAAATGAAAATTCTTAAATTTTTGATAACCATAGTAACTGATAAAAGAGTTGTCCTCATCTTCAGACTGATACTGGGGGTGACCTTCTTATACGCCAGCTTGGATAAGATCGCTCATCCCGAGCAGTTCGCCAAAATTGTATACAATTACAAAATCCTGCCTGCTTTTTTAATAAATATTTTTGCTGTCACCCTGCCCTGGGTTGAATTTTTAGCGGGGCTTTTTCTGATTTTGGGCATATTCTGTGAGAGTGCCTCACTTTTGATTTCTTTCCTTTTGGTCATCTTCCTCATTGCTATTTCCACTAACGTCCTTAGGGGAGTGAATTTGAACTGTGGCTGTTTCTCCACCAATCCTGCTGGAAAAAAGGAGGGAATAAGTCTTCTCTTCAGAGATTTCATTTTTCTCTTTATGGGACTTATGATCTTCTTCTTCAACAAAGGCTTCTCCACACTTTCTTCACTTTATCAGAGAAAATCCTCTCGGCAATAGTTTAACCCCAATTCTTTTTACCACCCAATCGTCTGTTACAGCGATTTCCGAAAAAATCAAATGAGGAGGGATCTGGTGGAGTGTCCCGCTTCAGCGGGACCTGAAACTTCATGGTGGACAAAGAACATAAATATGGTTCACTTATTTATGGTGAGTTTGTCGAACCAAAGGTGAACACTCCAACTATTCTTCCCCAGATAGTTTTTCAGAGCTTTCCTACAAATCCCTTGCCAATACCCAAAATGATGGGTATAATATTCTTGTCAAAACCGAGAGTAAGGTATTTTCAACCTATTTTTCACAAAAGAGAAACTGAAAGTAAAAGATTCAAGTGACAAAGAACTTTTTACTGTTATTCATCGCAGTAGTAGCGGTATCCTGGGCCGCTATTTTTATCAAGCTCACCGGGGCGCCTCCTTTAGCCACTGCTTTTTATCGCATGTCCTTCGCCACTCTTTTCATCCTTCCTTTAGCTTTAAAAAAATCTCTGCCCGAAATTTTGAAGATCAGAGGCAAAACCCTAATTATCACCTTACTCTCGGGAATCTTTTTAGGATTCCACTTCGCCACATGGATCACCTCTTTAGATTACACCTCTATCTCCAATTCCGTAGTCTTGGTTACCACCCAGCCGATATGGGTGGCAATCCTTTCCCACTTTTTATTAAAAGAAAAGGTAAACCTATCCATCCTCTTAGCTATACTTTTAGCCCTTTCGGGCAGTTTCATCATAAGCGGGGGAGACTTCAAAATAGCGGAGGCGAACTTTTTTGGTGATATCTTAGCTTTGATCGGAGCAGTAACGGCTGGGGCATATCTTCTTTGTGGTAGAGTAGTGAGGCAAAACCTGTCCTTGATTACCTACATATTCTTAGTTTATTTTATTTCCGCTTTTGTGTTAGGGATTTTGTGTGTCATTTGGGGAACGCACTTGTATCCTTATCCTCCAAAAACTTTCCTCTGGTTTATTCTGTTAGGTCTCGTTCCCACCATCATTGGGCACACCTTATACAATTGGGCGCTGAAATATTTAAAAGCCTATCTGGTTGCAATCAACATATTGGGAGAGCCTGTAGGTGCTACCATCTTGGCGTATTTGATTTTTAAACAGGCTCCGCCGACTTTGACTTATTTAGGAGCCACCGCCATATTTACAGGAATCTTTTTGGTATTCTGGAGTCAGAAAAAAGCAGAAAGATAAGAAGGTGATTATGATCTTTAAATTTTCTTCCGAAAGAATTCTTAAATTGGGGCGTTCGCCTTTAGGCGAACCAGATAAAAGTTGTTTCTCTTAAAGAAGTTTAGGTCAAGCTAATGGTAATCAACTAATTATCATGATGACCCTACATAGCGTGGTGAGAGGAAACGTAGGGGCGATCCTTGTTGAGCTTAGCGAAATCCCGCTTTGGCGGGGTGGTCACCCGTAAAACCAGTTCGGGAGGGAACAAGCCCCTCCCCTACATAAGCTTTCCGAGAACAAAATGCTATGTTCAGAAAATCTGTCAAATTAAAAAGTTGATAACCATAAGCTTGACACTTTAACAAAGCTCTTCTCGGGCGTATTGGTGCCCAATTGAACTTTTTCAGAAACTCAGATCTTGTGAGAAATTATCTTGGCAGGAATTATTTTTCTTCTTCCGGCTCTAATTCGATGATTAGATCGGCGGTATCCACTAAGTTACCTTCCTTGAAATTGATCTTTTTCACAATTCCGGCGCCCGGCGATCTGATCTCATTTTCCATCTTCATGGCTTCTACAATCACCAGCCCTTGACCTTTCCTGACCTTATCCCCTTCCCTAACCAATATTTTTACTATCTTCCCGGGCATAGGA
>JALHUP010000182.1 GCA_022866585.1 Candidatus Zixiibacteriota bacterium
CCTTGCACCTCTTCGGATGAGAAACAGATTTGCGTGATCGAATGTTCCCCCAAATGAGGAGAAGTTGTGCGAAACCTAAAAGAGCTTTTAGCCTCATTGCCCTCAAAGAAAATCTTTGGAGAAACCGATTTCGATATAAAAAAGATAGAATATGATTCCCGCAAGATCAATTCCGGTGATCTGTTCGTCGCTATTCCCGGATTCAAAGAGGATGGGCATGAATACATAAATTCGGCTTTGGAAGGTGGCGCCATAGGTGTGGTGGCTCAAAGAGACGGTGACTATAAAGCAAAAGTCAAAGTAATCGTTCCCGATGCCCGGGAAGCTTTAGCACTTTTAAGCTGCGGGTTTTTCGACTCTCCTTCGGAAAAATTGAAAGTGGTGGGAGTTACAGGCACCAACGGTAAGACCACCATCACCTATCAGGTTAAATCCATTTTGGAGGAGGATAAGGAAAAAGTAGGGCTGATCGGCACTATAGCTTATTTTGTTGGCAAGGAAAAGTTAGCGGCCGCCAATACCACCCCGGAATCACTGGATTTACAAAATATGTTTTACCAGATGCAAAAAAACGGGACAGATTCGGTGGTGATGGAGGTTTCCTCTCACGCTCTGGCTTTGAAAAGGGTCATGGGGGTAGATTTCGATGTGGCGGTCTTCACCAACCTCAACCGGGAACATCTCGATTTTCATAAGACCCTCTCCGCCTATAAAAAATCAAAAGGACTTTTGTTTGAGATGCTTTCCCAAGATAAAAGCTCTGCCGTGATAAATAGGGACGATCCCAACTGGAGATATTTCTATGATAAGACTAAAACTAATCGTTTGACTTACTCTCTTCATAATCAAAAGGCTGATCTTTACACCAAAAGCTTTTCCATCACTTGGGAAGGTTCGCAGATAGATTTGGTAACTCCAAATGGAGGAGTAAAGATAAATCTAAAGCTTTTAGGAGAATCAAACGTCTATAATGCTTTGGCCAGCGCCGCAGTGGGAGTGGCGTTGAAGGTAAATTTAGAAACTATAAAATCCGGGCTGGAATCTGTGGAGGGGATCCCCGGACGTATGGAGAAGATTTGTGCAGGACAGGATTTTAACGTATTGATTGATTATGCTCATACACCTTATGCCTTGGAGCGGCTTTTGAAAACGGTTAGAAGACTGACCCCAGGCGATCTTTTTGTGCTCTTCGGCTGTGGCGGGGATAGAGATCAAGGTAAAAGACCCCAGATGGGAAAGGTAGCCTCGCTTTTGGCTGATAGGATTTTTTTAACCGAGGATAACCCTCGAAGTGAAGATCCTAAGGACATAATAGATCAGATCCTGGAGGGCGTTGAAAACAAAGAGAAAGCTGAAATCATAATTGATAGAAAAGAAGGAATAAAAAAAGCCCTAAAGATGGCTAAAAGAGGGGACACGCTAGTGCTGGTGGGGAAGGGGCATGAGGATTATCAGATAAAAAAAGACCGAAAATTTCATTTCTCCGACAAAGAAACGGTGCTGGAGTTATTACAAACGTCCGCCGTCGGCAGTCCGCCGTCCGCAGCTGAAAAGCCTGAAGACACGAATGTAACTTTACGAAAGCAGTTCTTATGCTGAGCATTTCTTTAAATGAATTGTTGAAAGTGACCGGTGGGAAGCTTTGGAATGGTAGCAAAGAGAATCAAGCCATAGCCACAGGAGTAAGCATCGACTCCCGTACTATAAAAAAAGGAAATCTTTTTGTAGCTATACCCGGTGAGACATACGATGGTCACCAATTTGTCCCTGAGGCGACCAATAAAGGGGCAAGTGTGGTGATCATGTCGAAAGAGAAGATAAATCCGTTGGAGAAAAAAAAACTTAATGAAATTTTTGTGGTGTTGGTGGAGGACACCAAAAAGGCATTGAGAGAGATAGCGGCTTGGCATAGGAATAAGTTTGAAGTTCCCACGGTGGCTATAACCGGAACGAATGGAAAAACCACCACCAAGGATATGATCGCCGAGGTTTTATCGTCTAAATTTAAAGTTTTGAAATCCATAAAAAGCTATAACAATCTTGTTGGTGTCCCCTTGACCCTATTTGAGCTTGACCAAGATACACAGGTTCTGGTCTTGGAGTTAGGGATGAGCAATTTAGGAGAGATCGGAATTTTGACCAAAACAGCTAAACCCAGCCTCGGAGTTATCACCAACATTGCACCGGCACATCTGGAGTCTTTGGAAAGTTTGGGAAAAATAGCCCAAGCGAAGTTTGAGCTTATAGACAACATGCCTTCGCCTTATACTGCAGTTTTAAATGCGGATGATGAATTCTTGGCAAAAAAAATCAAAGAGCTTAAAGAAAAAACTATAAGCTTCGGCATCAAAAATAAGGCGGATTTCAAAGCCGATGAGCTTGCCACAAGTGATGAAGGACATGTAGGTTTTAAAGTAAATGGTAAGCTCAATATAAATTTAAAACTCTTGGGAGAGCATAATGTATATAACGCCTTGGCCGCCTTTGCGGTGGGATCGCTTTTAGGGGTGGATGAACTTAAGATAAAAGAGAGCCTGGAGATATATGCTCCCACTGAGCTTAGGATGGAGCTGGTTCGAATGGGCAACATCAAAGTCCTGAATGATAGCTACAACGCTAATCCGGTTTCTATGGAAAAAGCTTTAAAGACCTTGAATCAAATAAAAAGTGAGGGGAGAAAAATCGCAGTGTTAGGGGACATGCTGGAACTGGGCGAAAAAACATTCGATTATCATTTTGAGCTGGGAAGATCGGTGGCAGAATCTGGAATAGACCTCCTTTTGACTATGGGAAAGCTTTCTTTGGCCATCGGTCAAGGCGCCAAAGAGTATGGAATGAGTCCAGAAAAAATATTGGCTTTTGATAATAACGAAAAGGTAAGCTCTTATCTGGCTGAGAATTTAAAGGCGGGAGACTTGGTTTTGATCAAGGGTTCCAGAAAGATGAAATTGGAAGAGGTGGTTTTAAGTCTGAAGAGCCTGTATGGTCGCCAAAACTAATGCAAACGCAAGAAATAAGTTTACATACCCCTCACCCTAACCCTCTCCCACAAGGGGAGAGGGGACTTCATAAATTTCCCCCTCCCTTGATGGGAGGGGGTCAGGGGGAAGGTGATGATGTCAATTTATTTAATTCGTTTGCTATAATTAAAAGGTTGTTGGGGTAACGAGACTTGTCTCGCGCTGAGATATGAGAGGTCAAAGGCAAAAATTTAGTCAGTTGGTCACGGGTTCCCTAACCCGGGACCGGGTTCAGGTTTATCCTTTCCTGAACCAACAAACGAGGAAAAGATGCTTTACCATTTACTTTTTCCATTAAGCCAAGATATCTCATTTTTTAATATCTTCAGATATATCAGCTTCCGGAGCGCTGGTGCCACCTTAACTGCCCTTTTGATCAGCTTAATTTTGGGACCCATCATTATCAGAAAATTAAGGGAAAAACACGTCCAGGAGAAAATCAGGGAAGAAGGTCCCCCAAGCCATCAGGTAAAAGCAGGAACCCCTACCATGGGCGGAATCATCATATTGTTCTCGGTGGTGATTCCCACTTTGCTTTGGGCTAACCTGACTAACCCTTATACCCAAATGATCCTTTTGGTCACCGTGTGGATGGGTCTTTTAGGCTTTTTAGATGATTATTTAAAGGCAATGAAACATCAACCCAAGGGGATGGTGGGAAGAAAAAAATTGGCGGGACAAGTGGTTTTAGGCTTGCTTTTGGGTCTTTTATTACGCTTTTTCCCGCCCTCCAAAAATTTCGGCACGGCCTCCGACATTCTGTTCTTCAAGAATTATTTTGTGGATTTTGGCGTATTTTATATTCCCTTGGTGATATTGGTGATCACCGGTTCCTCTAATGCGGTGAACCTGACCGATGGTTTAGATGGTTTAGCCATAGGTCTTATCGGTCTATGCGCCTTTGCCTTTGCGGGTTTATGCTACATCACCGGGCGTGTCGACTTCTCCCGCTATCTTTCCATAATATACCTGGAAGGAGCAGGAGAGCTGACCGTATTCTGTGGGGCGACTGTAGGGGCGGCTTTAGGCTTCCTGTGGTTCAATGCTTATCCCGCCCAGGTCTTCATGGGCGATACCGGGGCTTTGGCTTTAGGCGGAGCCTTTGGAGCCATCTCCATCTTGATAAAAAAGGAGATACTCCTTCTGATCGTGGGAGGCGTCTTTGTGGCGGAGGCACTCTCCGTGATCATCCAGGTATTCTCCTATCAGATGTGGGGAAAAAGAGTTTTCCGGATGGCACCACTCCATCACCATTTTGAGCTTTCCGGATGGAAAGAAACACAGGTGGTGGTGCGCTTTTGGATCATTGGCGCCATCTTATCCCTCTTGACCTTAAGCACTTTAAAAATAAGATGATATTTTAAATCAACTCATAATTTGGGATTTTATGTTTTTGAATTTGATTTCATTTAAAATGGTGAAGACAGGATGTAGTTGCCCAATTTATTGGGCTTGTAAATACGCTCGATGAATCGAGCAACTACAGGAAGACAAATCTAAATAAGGCAAAAATTCACAAATTTTGGAATTTGCTCAAAATGAGAAAGGATCGGGTCACAGGAAAAAGGGTGGGAATCTTCGGGATGGCAAGATCGGGTTTAGCCTGCGCCAAACTCTTGAAGAAACTGGGAGCACAGGTTTTTGTTACCGATGCGAAGCCAGACAATCTCTTGACCTCTGAAATAGCTCAATTAGTGGAACAAGACATAGATTTTGAGACTGGTGGTCATACCTTGAAGGCGATTACCAATAAAGATTATCTGATCATAAGTCCGGGAGTCCCTTTGGATATTCCTATACTAAAAGAAGCTCAAAACTTAGGCATCCCCATCTTTTCGGAGATAGAGGTAGCATTCTGGTTGACTGATGCCAAGATAGTGGGGTTAACCGGATCAAACGGCAAGACCACCACTACCGCCCTGGTGGGAGATATCCTCAAGGAGGATAGAAAAGAATGTGAGGTAGGCGGAAATATCGGCATCCCGTTTTCAAACTTGGTGGAAAAGGTCTCATCAGACGGGATCATCGTTTTGGAGCTTTCCAGCTTTCAGCTGGAAAGAATCGAGGAGTTCAAGCCATACGTAGCGGTGGTGTTAAACCTCACTCCAGATCACTTAGATCGCTATCCCGACTTAAGATCATATATGGAGGCGAAATTGCGCATCTTTGAAAATCAGACGGATGTCGATTTTGCAGTTTTAAATGCGGATGACAAAAACAGCATGGAGTTAGCCCTTTATTCTGCGAGCAAAAAAATGTTTTTCAGCACCCAAAAAGAATTGGAGCTGGGAGCTTTTGTCAAAAATGGAATGCTGGTCTATAAAATGAACGGAAAAGAGGAAAAGATCATAGAAACGAAGGATATAGAAATTAAAGGACCTCATAATTTATCTAATGCCACAGCCGCTTGTGCCATTTGTGCCATCTTGGGGGTCAGTCCTGTCTCTATGAGGGAAACTTTAAAAAGGTTTAAAGGAGTGGAGCATAGGTTAGAAGAGGTAGCCACCTTATCCGGCGTGAGATTTGTGAATGACTCTAAAGCCACCAATGTCGAATCCGTATGGTATGCTCTTCAGAGTGTGGAGAAGCCCATCATTTTAATCGCCGGAGGAAAAGATAAAGGGGGAGACTTTACCAGATTGAGGGAATTAGTGCAAAACAGGGTGAAGGCTTTGATCTTAATCGGGGAAGCCAAAGAGAAGATCCATGATGCTTTAAGCGATTTAGTTTCGACTTTTCACTCCGATTCGTTAGAAGAAGCAGTGGAATTAAGCTTTAAAAAGGCTGAAGCAGGCGATACGGTTTTGCTTTCGCCGGCTTGTGCTAGCTTCGATATGTTCAAGGATTACGAGCATCGGGGAGAAGTCTTTAAGTCTTCGGTTAAACGTTTGACCGAGAGAACAAATGGCAAAATCAATTCATGATCCAAAAAGATTGATTTAGGAAGGTCGACTTACAAGGCTTGATGTCGCCTTCTGATTTTGATAGTAATTTTAAATTTTGCTCTTTGAATTTTTAATTCTAAAATGATAGATAAGTCTAAACCTGATTATTTTTTACTTGCGATAGTGACAATTCTCATCTCCCTGGGCACGGTTATGGTCTATTCCGCCTCGGCTATTTTGGCTGATGATAGGTTCCACAGCTCCATTTACTTTATCAAAAAACAGATTTTATGGGCCGGCATTTCTTTCTTTCTGATCTTTGTTTTGACCAAAGTGGACTATCACAAGTATGAAAGATTTGCTAAGTTCTTTTTGCTTTTTTCTATGATCTTGCTGGTGGTGGTTTTGTTTTTTCAGCCCGTCAAAGGAGCGGCCCGATGGATAAGAGTCGGACCTATAGTGTTCCAGCCCTCGGAGCTTTTCAAATATGCGTTGGTTCTGTTTATGGCTCATTCTTTAAGCCGAAGGAAAAACCAGATAAAGAATCTCAAATATGTTTTTTTGCCTTATTTTTTGGTTTTAGGGATAGCTTCCTTGCTGATTATGAAAGAGCCTCATCTGGGAGCGGTCCTCTCCATATCCATGATTTTCTTGGCCCTGCTCTTTGTGGCGGGAACGAAAGTCAAGCATCTCCTGTTGATTTCCGCTCCCCTGGCGGTGGCCATTTTCCTTTTGGTTTTCGCTTTCGGATATAAAAAGCAAAGGGTGGATGATTATCTGAAATCGATTTCACATCCTTTGGAGGGAAACTATCAGACGAAGCAATCGGTTTTGGGTTTGGGCTCCGGCGGCGTTGGGGGGGTAGGTTTAGGAGAGGGGAAGCAGAAGCTTTTCTTTCTGCCTGAGCCTCACACCGATTTCGTCTTCGCCACCATAGGGGAGGAGGGAGGATTTTTGACCTGCGCCGGTATCATGATTTTGTTTTTCATTCTAACTTTGAAAGGATTATCCATAGCTTTCCGAGCCCCCGATGATTTTGGCTTTTTCTTGGCTTTCGGGATAAGCTTTTCCATATTTATATGTGTCTTGATCAATGCCGGGGTGGTAGTGGGACTTTTGCCCACCACCGGCATCCCTATGCCCTTCTTAAGTTACGGTGGATCATCTTTGATCTTCTCCTCTATAGGGATGGGGATGCTTCTGAACATATCCAGACAAACCAGATATGTGCCATCTCCGCGAGTGTTAGGTAAGACGGGCGTATGAAGATGGTTCGACCATGCTTGCCATTTAGAGTCATTTTAGCCGGAGGAAAGACCGGAGGACATATTTTTCCAGCAATAGCCATGGCAGAAGAGTTTAAAAGAAGATTTCCGGAAAGCAAAGTTATCTTCGTCGGCACTAAAGATGGTTTGGAGTCCAAGATCGTGCCCCAACATGGTTTTAAGTTGATTTTCATTTGTGCCAGAGGTTTGAAGAGAAGGGCAAGCCTGAGGAATCTTATGCTTCCATGTTATGTTCTGAAGAGCCTATATCAATCCTTAAGAATCTTGAATGAGGAAAGACCGGATTTGGTGGTGGGGACCGGAGGATATGTGAGTTTCCCCGTGGTTCTTTCTGCCCGCTTAAAAAATATCCCCACCTTGATTCAAGAGCAGAATAGCTATCCCGGAGTTTCAACCCGCATTTTGGCATTCTTAGTGGACCGAGTCTGTTTATCTTACTTAAGTTCGATGAATTATTTTTTAACTAAAAAAAAATTGAAGGTTATCGGAAATCCAGTAAGGGCGGAGATAGTTTCGGCAAACAGACATGAAGCTTTGAGGAAATTCAACCTGGTTCCAAACAAAAAAACCATATTCATCTTCGGCGGCAGTCAGGGAGCACACGCCATAAATCAGGCGGTTTCGAATAGCCTGGATTTGCTTTCAGAGAATTGGCAACTTCTGTGGCAGACCGGCGAGAGCGATTTTGTTTTAGTATCCGAAAAAGCTAAAGGGAAAAAAATCAAATGTGCGGTTTTATCATTTATTGAAGACATGCGGTCTGCTTATGCGGCATCCGATTTGGTGGTCTCCAGAGCAGGAGCTTTGACCTTAGCGGAGATTTGTGCCTGCGGCAAACCATCTCTTCTGATACCCTACCCTTTTGCTACTGCGGATCATCAAAGATATAATGCGGAAGCCCTGCAAAAAGAAGGTGCGGCGGAGATGATTTTGCAAAAGGATCTAACCCCAGAACTCCTTGCGGGAAAACTTTCTTCTCTTCTCTCCGATGAGGAGAAATTAAAAAGAATGGCTGAACAGAGCAAAAAGATGGGAAAACCTGATGCCACATCTCTTTTGGTTAACGAGATGGAGAAACTGCTGAAAAAAGGTAGCGGCAGGTTTTAGCCTGCAAATATAAAAAGTCATGAAATTTAAAAAAATAAAACATATCCACTTTGTTGGGATTGGTGGAGCGGGGATGTCCGGGATCGCGGAGCTTTTGTTTAATCTGGGTTACAAGGTTACTGGATCTGATATGAAGTCTACGGAAACCACCCAAAGACTGCAAAATCTAGGGATAAAGATTTTTTACCAGCATCAAGAGGAGAACGTAGCCTTCTCGGATGTGGTGGTCATCTCCTCCGCGGTCAAAGAAACAAATCCCGAGGTGGTCTTTGCTAAAAGAAACAAAATTCCAGTGGTCAAAAGGGCGGAGATGCTGGGCGAGTTGATGAGAATGAAATATGGCATAGGAATCGCCGGCACTCATGGCAAAACCACCACCACCTCGATGGTGGGTGAAGTCCTGTCTGAGGGGGGACTGGACCCCACCATCGTGGTGGGAGGAAGGGTGATCAATTTAGGCTCTCATGCCAAGCTGGGGAATGGTGAATTTCTGGTGGCTGAAGCGGATGAATTCGATCGCTCCTTTTTACGCCTTACCCCCACCATCGCGGTGGTCACCACCCTGGAGGCGGAACACTTAGATTATTATAAAAATTTCGAAGAGATCAAATCTGTTTTTTTGGAGTTTGTGAACAAGGTCCCCTTTTATGGCCGGGTGATATTATGTTTGGATGAGGAGAGCTTAGTCGATCTTTTGCCCCAAATAGAAAGACCCATCACCACCTATGGATTTTCATCTCAGGCGGACTTGCAAGCCAACTCACTTTCTTTTGTTGAAAATCGCAGCAGGTTCAAGGTGAAACAAAAAGGCAAAGAGTTAGGAGAGGTGTTGTTATCGGTTCCCGGAATTCACAATGTCAAGAATTCACTGGCGGCCATTGCAGTTGGACTTGAGCTGGAAATCCCCTGGGAGAAGATTCAAAAAGGGCTTTCGGATTTCAAGGGAGTCAACAGAAGATTTGAGATTAAGGGGATAAATAAAGGAGTGATGGTGGTGGACGATTATGCTCATCACCCCACCGAAATTGAGGCTACCCTGAAAGGAGCCCGCTCCGGCTGGAAGAAAAGAGTCGTCTGTGTGTTTCAGCCTCACCTCTATTCTCGAACCAAAGATTTTCATAAAGAATTCGGTCGGTCGTTTTTTGACTCGGATATTTTGATAGTCACCGATGTTTATCCCGCCCGGGAAGACCCCATTCCCGGAGTAAGCGGTGAGATGGTTTATTTAGCCGCTAAAGAATATGGGCATAAAAACGCCTTCTACATTCCCCGGAAGGAGGAGATAGCATCTTTTCTTTTGAAGATAGTGAAAGAAAATGACATGGTGATCACCATGGGAGCAGGAGACATTTACAAAATCGGAACAGAACTTTTAATGATGCTTTCGAGTTAAACTTATATGAGGTGGACAATTGTTTTTGCGATATCCATTCTACTCATTTCGACATTGTGCGGGACATATATATTTGTCTCCCATTCCCCCAGGTTCAATTTGGCAAGAATTTATGTCCAGGGAAATCATAAAGTGAGCGAAAAAGAAATTTTTGAAAAGGTCAAAATAAAGTTAGGCACCAATATTTTCCGCATGAATCTGGGGATAATTGAAAACCTGGTCAGAGAAGATAAAAGGATAAAAGAAGTGTGGGTGAAAAGAATGCTCCCTAACCAGATCTTAATTGAGGTGGAAGAGAAAAAGCCGGCATTGTGGATAAATTTGCCCGAGGGGCTGTTCGGTTTGTCCCAAGATCAGGAGATAATTCCTTTGGAGGAAGAAGACTTTGACCAGGACCTGCCGGTGGTTACCGGCTTGACATTCCAATCTGATTTTGGAAAAAAGAATCTAAAGGCAAAGCCTTATGAATGGTGGCCTAACAAGAAAGCTAAATTGGCTTTAGATTTTTATAAGATCTTGTTGGAACAAGATTCGAGTTTTATGGAACTTATATCCGAGATAAGCCTATCGGACGAGAGCAATCTGGTCTTCTACCTCATTCCCTATGGGACCCAGGTGAACATGGGAAAAGGGAGTTTCAAGAAGAAATTAAAAAGGGTAAAAGCCTTCTTGGATTATGAAGGAAAAACAGAAGATCTGGCTGGCTTAGATCTCAGGTTCAAAGATCAAGTGGTGGTGAAAAAATCTTTGCCGGAATTGATCCCCTCGGATTCTTGTGATTCCCAAAGCCGGTTGCCTGAAATGAAGCAAAAAGGCTTGGGCGGAAAAGGAAATTTATAAAGAAAGAGGCGACTTTTGGGAAAGCAAAACTTAATCGTCGGTTTAGACATTGGAACCACCAAGATAGCTGTAATCATCTCGGAGTTGGAAGAGTCAGGTCCGCCCAGGATTGTGGGGATGGGGACTTCGCGCTCTGAGGGGTTGAAAAGAGGGGTGGTGATCAATTTAGAGAAGACGGTGGAGTCCATAACCAAAGCGCTGGAGGATGCAGAGATGATGGCCGGGGTTAAGGTGAACTCGGTTTTCGCCGGCATTGCCGGAGATCACATTCGGAGCATCAACAGCCGGGGGGTGATCGCCCTCTCTGGCTCGGGTAGCGAGATCTCTTCAAAAGACGTGGAACGAGTAATCAATGCCGCCAGAGCCGTAGCTTTGCCTATGGATCGGGAGATCATTCACGTTTTACCTCAGGAATACACGGTGGATGACCAGTCCGGGATCAAGGATCCTATCGGCATGTCCGGGGTGAGGCTGGAGGCGGAGGTGCACATCGTCACCGGTGCTGTCACTTCTGCCCAGAATATTTACAGAAGCGTAAAAAAAGCGGGGTTGGAGGTTTGCGATTTAGTGCTCCAGCCACTGGCTTCCAGCTATGCGCTTCTTTCCCCGGAGGAGGAGGAGTTGGGGGTAGCATTGATCGACTTAGGAGGCGGAACCACCGACATCGCCATTTTCCACGACGGCTCCATTCGGCACACGGCGGTAATCGGTCTGGGAGGCAACAACGTGACCAACGACATTGCCATCGGTTTAAGAACCCCGGTGGAACAGGCGGAGGAGATCAAAAAGTCCTATGGATGCGCACTCTCCAGCTTGGTCGATTCGGACGAGATGATCAAAGTCCCGGGAGTGGGGGGACGTGGACCAAAAGAGATTTCCCGCGGGGTCTTAGCCGCCATCATCGAGCCCCGAGCCGAGGAGATATTCAGCCTGGTTTTAAGGGAGATTAAAAAGACCAATTACTCCGACCTTTTAGTGGCTGGAGTCGTTCTGACCGGAGGAGGTTCTTTGATGGAGGGGATGATAGAATTGGCAGAGCAAATATTTGACATGCCGGCAAAAAAAGGGATACCGCAGGGATTCAGCGGTTTGGTGGATTTAGTCTCCACTCCCATTCACTCCACCGGAGTGGGGTTGATTCTTTACGGGTTGGAGCAGCTGAAAGATGGAAAATCCAAAGGGGGCTCAAAAGAAAAAGGCTGGTTTCGCAGAATGAAAAATCTATTTGGTCAATATTTCTAACAATCTTTTTAGAGGGAGGAAAAGCTATGTTTTTTGAACTTGACCCCAGCTATGAGAATCACGCCAGCATGAAGGTAGTTGGCGTAGGGGGGGCGGGAGGGAACGCTGTCAATCGGATGATCGATGCCCGTCTTTTGGGAGTCGATTTTATCGCCATCAACACCGATGCGCAGGATCTGAAAACCAACAAGGCTTCTCACCAGGTGCAGATCGGCAACCGTCTCACCAAAGGATTAGGAGCGGGAGCTTGTCCGGAGATCGGCAGAAAAGCGATAGAAGAGGAGCGTGATCTGGTGGCGGAGTCGCTGGCTGGAGCGGATATGGTCTTTGTCACCTGTGGGATGGGAGGAGGCACCGGCACCGGCGCCAGCCCCATCGTGGCAGAGATTGCCAAAGATCAAGGAGCTTTGACCATAGGAGTGGTCACCAAACCCTTTGAGTTTGAGGGAAGGAAAAGAATGTCACGTGCCCTTATGGGGATAGAGGAATTGAAGGATAAAGTCGACACCTTAATCGTCATCCCTAATCAAAAGCTCTTGGCTTTAGCCAGCAAGGAGACCGTGCTCACCGATTCCTTCAAGATGGCAGATGAGATTTTGCTTCAAGCCACCAAAGGCATCTCCGAGCTGATCACCGTTCCCGGACTTATCAACCTGGATTTTGCAGATGTGAAGACGGTCATGGCGGAGATGGGCGATGCTCTGTTTGGGATCGGCTGTAGTAGCGGAGAAAACAGGGCTAAGGAGGCCGCGACCCAGGCCATATCCTGTCCCCTTTTGGACAACGTCTCCATCTTCGGAGCTAAGGCGGTCTTAGTCAATATCACCGGAGGGTCAGACATGACCCTGTTGGAGGTAAGTGAGGCGGCTTCTTTGATCACCGAAGCCTCAGGCGAAGATGCCAACATTATTTTCGGTGCGGTGATAGATGAAAATCTCAGAGGCGAGCTTAGGGTTACTGTGATCGCCACCGGCTTCGGCAACCATAACGATAAAAACGGAGCTGAGAAAGATCATACGGCTGATTTGTTTTCTTCTCGAAAGCGGGCCACAGAAAAACCTTTGTCGAAGTATAGAGATCCCGGGTGCGACTCGCAAAAGGTCTTGGAGAAAATTAAGGTTCAGTCTTACGCTTCGGACGATTTGGAGGTGCCAGCTTTTATCAGAAAACAAAATGGAAGTTAAATAATTTTGGTTTTTTTCGAGCAACGATGAAATGAAGATTGGAATGTAAACCTTCATGGCGTGTTGAAAAAGTGGTTTTCGGAGTGCGAAAGCTTGCTTTCGCGATTTTTTGAAATTTAGGAAAACCGCACCAGCAAGCTGGTGCACTCCAATTTAGTTTTTCAACAGTTCCCTCAGGTTTACCAAATAGGTAAGGCTAATGACAATCGACTAAATTAAGTGGATATATTTGCATCCGGAGATAATTCAGCTACGATTGGAGAAGTTGATAACCTGTAAGAGAACTCTCCATCCGTTAACTCATTTAGTTGCTAACCAAAAATCTTACACTTCAAAGCTCCTTCCTTTGATGGTGGTGACCAACATAGGCAGCTGAGGGCACAAAAGTGCCCAACTCAACCTCTAATCCCGCCTTTGGCGGGACATTCAGTTCCTCAAGAATCACCTCCATCAACCAG
>JALHUP010000183.1 GCA_022866585.1 Candidatus Zixiibacteriota bacterium
ATCGCATAAAATATCTTTTAGTAATGGCAGAGGAATACGAAAGATTGGTTAAGGAGGACCAAGGTATACTTCAAGCCCATGTCATTACCGCACGTGCGTTGGATCCGGTCTTCGGCAATAGGCTAAAAGAGGAATTGGAGAGAAACACCGGCAAGAGAATCGAGATGATTCTTGTGATCGATCCCCAGATAATAGGCGGAATTATCGTGATCCTGGGAAACAAGATAATTGACAAAAGCATAAGACACCAATTAGATGAATTAAAAGAGGATATGTTAGCTATCAGGGTTCACTAATACGAGCGTGATTATCTGATACAATAAATTTCTCCTTTTTATAACCCTCTCCCACAAAGTATGAACCGTATGGTCATACCTTGATGGGAGGGGTAAAGGGGGAGATGATTATGTCAATTTATTTAATTCGTTTGCTATAGTTAGTAGTTATATGAAATTCGGCTTGGCGGCTTGACAGAGAATTTAAGAAGTAATAAGATGTAGGGGTATCAAAAAATGACGAGTGAAACTGGTTTTGTAGAAAACGTATTGAAGGCTTTCAAAAATACAATCAAAGAAATAGAGAAAGGTTCAACTGAGCATGATATTAGATATAGATTTGTAAAATATTTCATTGAAGAAGTTCTTGGATATGAGCCTAAATATATCAAATGGGAAAAGAAAAGAGCTGATTTAACAATTATTGATGAAAATGATTTTGCAGTCATTAAAATTGAAACAAAAAGACCAACGGAGAGCATAGATAAGAGACAACATGAAGAGCAGGCTTTCAAATACGAAGAACAAACGACAAGATTTATAGGTTTGACAAATTTCTTACAGTTTAAATTATGGGAACTCAAGAAAACTGGAAGCGAATTAAGGATTAACCTTGATTTTTCTAGCATGTTGGAACAGAAAAAAACAAAAGAAAATTTATTAGGTGAGGAAAAGAGCCAGATTCTATTTTTGAATAATTTGACGAGAGAGTCTCTATTTGATCCTTCAAGATATGAAAAATTTGACGAAACATACGCCAGGATAGACATTACGAAAGATATGGGATTTAGAAAACTTCTTGACAGATTAAATTTCATGGCTAACAATTTACTTTTAGGGTATACACTTAGAGCATTCGGTGAATATAAAGAGGGGTACAACAAATATCAGGAAGAGTTAAGCAAAGCAGACAGTGAATCTAAAAATAACAAGGGAAATTATGAATTAACCCGTGGCATAGCGAAGTATAAGCAGAAATTAGAAGAGAAATATGAAAAATACAAAACATTTTCCGGGTATCATCTTTGGAAGGAATATTCTGGGAAGGAAGATGTTGCAGATGACGAGGTTAAAGAGATTTTCTGCAAAGAAACAATATACGTCTTTCTTAATAAGCTACTATTCCTGAGGATATGCGAAGATAAGGGATTCCTTGAAAAAAGCATCTCCAATGGTGGAATAGAGCAACTTAGACAAGTTTTCAGTAAAAGATTTAGCAAAGATGTGGTAAATAAAGAAGTTATAGAGACAGCATTCAAAAGCGGCAATACAATTTATTCAAGATTTTATGAAATAGGTATTCTTGATTGGTTCAGAACAGGAGACGGCGAACTAAACGAATTATTGAACAGAGTTTTATGGATTTTGAACCAGTTTGACTTTACGCATGTTGATAGGGATATATTGGGCAATCTCTACGAGAAATACCTACCGAGCGGAGAGAGGAAAAGATTAGGTGAATTTTACACGCCGACAGAGGTTATAGATTATATTCTGACATCGGTCGGCTACACATACAGCCATGA
>JALHUP010000184.1 GCA_022866585.1 Candidatus Zixiibacteriota bacterium
GTTAGCCGCCGCCGCTGAGATCATCGGCAGGACTCCGGTGGGAATTCAGTTGAGGTTCCTCTCCACCCTCGCGGAGGTGGCAACGGAGAAGAACTCCACCATCATCTTCCCGGTGCCCATAGACCTCTTCACCCCATTTATGAAAAAGTTTGCAAAAGAGGAGGGTGAGAGCAAATCATAGGTTAAACATCTTCGTTCCCTGCTTAAGGCGGGTGTTCTTCACCCGCCTTTTCTTCCCGTTGGTGAAGAACACCAACGGGGAGCAAGTCGTAGGGCAAGCATCGTGAAGCCTACTTAGCTTGTTGGTCGAGGGTACCCTTACCTTCGACCTTTTATGATTCGACAAGCTCACCATAAATGTGGCGGGGTAAGGTACCCCGCCACAACTTTGAAATTGTGTTGTGTCAGGACTACAACTCCTGAAGCAACCATTAAACGGAACTTAAGACCAATCTCATTCTGTCGTAGAAATATTCCATGGAATATTTGATCTTTGGAAGCTCGCTCATAATCATTTTGATCCTCCTTTTCATCCTGATGCAAAAACAGTTGTCAAGCTTGAGGGAGCAGGTTCGCCAAAGCCTGGAGAATACGGATCAAATCCTTAGCCAGCGGATTGAGACCACCGGCAAAGTGATGAGCGACGTTCAGAAGGATTTGGTCCGTTTGGAGGAATCGAACAAAAGGATATATGAAGTGGGCAAAGACATCTCCAGCCTTCAGGAAATCTTACGTGCTCCCAAAATCAGAGGAACTATTGGGGAGTTTCTCCTCTCTGACCTTTTAGGTCAGATTCTCCCAGCCAGGCACTTCTCATTACCCTATCAGTTCAAAAGTGGGGAGAGGGTGGATGCGGTAATTCATTTAGGAAAAAAACTGGTGCCCATCGATTCCAAATTTCCTTTGGACAATTTCAGAAAACTGATAGAAGCAGAAAGCGAGCAAGAGAAGACATCCTATAGAAAAAGATTCTTGAGAGATGTGAAGGGACATATCGACTCAATTGCCCGAAAATACATTTTGCCGGATGAGGGAACCTATAACTTCGCCCTTATGTATATCCCGGCTGAAAATGTGTATTATGAGATCATGGTGAGAACGGATACCACGCCTGAAGAAAAAAGCATTGTCAATTATTCCATGGAGAGAAAAGTAATTCCAGTCTCCCCTAACACTTTCTATACCTATCTTCAGACCATCCTTTTCGGATTGAAAGGTTTGGAAATAGAAAAAAGCGCCCAGGAGATTATTTCCACCTTAGAAAGTTTACGAGGCGATCTTTGCAAGTTTAAAAATGATTTTGACCTAATAGGAAGACACTTATATAATGCCAGAAGATGCTACGAGTCAGCCGACCGGAAGCTCCAATGGTTTGGAGATAAGCTGGAACAATTGGAAATCCCGCCAAAGGCGGGGGTGGAATTCACTTCCTCTCAAAGTGAAATCGAGGTAACTTCGGCAGAGAAAGAAATGGAATTGTAATGGTTGAGTCACCAGGATCCTGCGGACTTGCTCGACTTGGTATTTGGTGCAAAGCAAGCTTTGCCACTACACTTTTTGGGTCACAAACGGAAGATAAAAC
>JALHUP010000032.1 GCA_022866585.1 Candidatus Zixiibacteriota bacterium
GAGTAGATGCCCTCAAATCTGCAACAAAATCTGAGATGGTGAAATCTATCTGATGCCCCACCGCTGAAATTACAGGAATTTTTGAATCATAGATGGCTCTGGCAACTACCTCCTCGTTGAATGCCCACAAATCCTCCAAAGCCCCCCCTCCTCTACCTACTATCATGACATCGATTTTTGCAAATTCATTAAACTCTTGGATAGCCTGTGCAATTTCCTCTGCCGCCTCTTCGCCTTGAACCCGCACTGGATTCACTATTATTCTTACGCTGGGAAAGCGCTTGTGTATGATTTTTATCATATCTCTTACAGCGGCTCCAGTAGGTGAGGTCACCAATCCGATAGCCTCCGGAAATTCTGGAATTGGTTTCTTGTGCTCCTCATCGAACAGTCCCTCCTGGAAAAGTTTTTCTTTCAATTTCTGGAAGGCGATCTCCAGCTTGCCCCAGCCTGCTGGAATAAGCTCAATCACATCTAATTGATATTGCCCATTTCTTTCGTAAACTGTGATATTCCCAAAGGCGATTACTCTCATTCCATCCTCTGGCTCGAACGAAAGCCTGGTTCCTCGAAATCTCCAGAGAGTGCATCTTATCTGGGCATTTTCATCTTTCATGGAAAAATAGCGATGTCCAGATGAATGTAAAATATAATTGGAGATCTCTCCTTCTACCCAGACGCTGGGAAGACTTTCCTCTAATATGCCTTTAATCTCTTTTGTGATCTCGGTAACTGTGTAAATCTGTTTTTGCATTTTCTGAAACCATTTGTGTAGTTAGGTAATGTCAAGCAGTCCCGCCAAAGACGGGACATGGTTGAACTACAGGCTTCTCAATTTTTCAACTAATATATAGTGAATGAAGCTGTTTGTCAAACGATATGTAAAAGAGAGGGCAAGTAAATTGCAGAAAAATTCTGAAAAAGTAGGATGAAGTCTTCAGTCTGTAGGCGAAGAGAAAGAGGTTTATATGGTTCACCTGAAGGTGAACACTCCAAATTCCTTGTTAACAGAAATCCTAATAGTGATACATTTGAGAATCAAGCAAAGTATTGAGGCAGATTCCTAAATTAGCCGGTGAGTTGGTATTCTTTGATTTTATAAAGAAGCGAGCGGTAGCTTACCTCCAAAAGCTGAGCGGCTTTCCTTCTATTCCAGTTGGTTTTGGAAAGGACCTCAGAGATCAAAGACTTCTCCTGCTGTGCCACCACCTCTCCCACCCTGTTCTTCAATGAGTAGTCCTTTGCCTGAGTGAAGCTGGGCGTTGGTGCGGCATAAGATCCGGTATGAAGCGAGCTCATCTTTATGGTGTCATAGATTATCTCTTCATCCTCCCGAACCACAACCTGCTTGATCAGATTCTCCAACTGCCTCACATTGCCGGGCCAATCATATTCCTGCAAGAGCTGGACGGTCTTGGAAGAAAGAGGATGATATTTTTTGTTGTAAACCGTGTTATATCTTTGTAAGAAATGTTCGATCAATAGTGGAATGTCTTCCCTTCTTTCTCTTAAAGGGGGCAGGTTCAGGGTAACCTCATTTAGCCTGTAGAATAGATCTTCTCTTATGGTTTGATCTTTCAGGGCTTTATTCAAGTCCCGGTTGGTGGCACAAACGATTCGGGTGTCCACTTTGATGGTTTTTATTCCCCCTACCCGCATGAACTCATAGTGTTCCAAAACCTGAAGCAATTTAGATTGAAGCTCCAGAGGCATATCTCCAATCTCATCCAAAAAGATGGTTCCTTTATTGGCCGTTTCAAACCTTCCCTGCTTAGTTTTAAAAGCCCCGGTGAAAGCACCCTTTTCATAGCCAAAAAGCTCCGCCTCCAATAGCTCTCTGGGAATGGCGGCACAATTTACCTTGATGAAAGGCTCGTTTTTTCGGCTGGAGAGGGTATGTAACATTCTTGCCACAATCTCCTTGCCGGTGCCTGATTCCCCCCGGATCAATACGGTCAGCTCACTATCCGCCACTTGTTCGATGACCGTTTTGATCTGGAGCATGGGGAAACTATCACCTACCAGCGTTTCATATTGAGACCTATCCTTTAACTCTTTTTTAAGATGATCCAGTTCCTTCTTGAGATGATTTTTCTCCAAGACGTTCTGAATGTGGATTTCCACCTCTTTGACGTCGAAAGGCTTGTTAATAAACTCGGATGCTCCCCTTTTGATCGACTCCACCACATTCTTCGTCTCTCCGTGTCCGGAAAGCATGATCACCTCGGTTAGCTGATCCATGGACTTTATTCTGTCCAGAACCTCCAAACCCTCCATGCCGGGCATTTTTATATCTAAAAGAACCAAGTTGGGCTTGGTTTTGGAGACCATCTGCAGCCCTTCCGGTCCGTCTTTGGCAGAGACGATCTCGTAGGTTTTGCCTAAGCTCTCGCTTAGAAGCCAGGAGACTTTAGGGTCGTCATCGATAACTAATATTTTGACCTTATCTTGATCCATTAGTAGTTTCCTTAAGCTATCAAGGTCTTACTAAAATGCTGCCCCCTCACCTTGATCCTCTCCCCAAGGGGAGAGGAAAGATCGATTAGATTGTAAAAAGTTTTGAACATTGGTATTAGCTTTTATTATCCTTAAGTTGGCTTATGTGAAGCCCTAGTGGCGTGTAACATAAATTTGTTCCCTATTGTAGTTGCCTGATTTATCAGGCGTACTGGCGACAATGCTCAATAAATTGAGCAACTACATACACCCTGAACTTTTGTTACAGTCCACTAGTCTTATAATAAATTCAGGGTGACTACTTTCATACTATCGACAAAAAGTTTAGAGTATAGAGTTCAGAGTTTAGAGTCAAACCCTAAAATCTAATCTTTCTACTCTTAACTTTTAACTTTCAACTCTTAGCTCTCTGCTCCTAACTCTCTACTCTTAATTCTTCCGCCGGCAGATTCACAAAAAAGGAGGTCCCTTTGCCCAGTTCGCTTTTTACTGAGACAAAACCACCGTGAGCCTTAATTATCCTTTCCACCACACATAAGCCTAAACCAGTGCCCTCTTTTTTGGTGGTAAAATAACGGTCAAAAATCCGACTTAAGTTCTCTGGTGCAATTCCACAACCAGTATCCGTTATGCCTATC
>JALHUP010000185.1 GCA_022866585.1 Candidatus Zixiibacteriota bacterium
AAGGAATTTAAAACCAAATTCCACAAACAATTCCCAAAAGGTAATTTGCACTTAAGCCAGATAGAAAAGGAGATTCAGGATACGGATAATTCCATAGATGCCCTGGTCTTCAAATTATATGAGCTAAATAAAGAAGAAGTGGCCACTATTCTGGATTCAATGGAGACACCGGAGATAATTAAGGAAGATATTTTGAAAAAATTCGAGGCGATGGAATAACACCTCACCTTTAGTCCCCCTCTCCCCCGCCTCTGGCGGGATTTTCAACATGAAATGGAGAGGGGGAGAGGTTGTAGCGGTCGCATTTATGCGACCTGGTGAGTTCGATGATCTGACCCAGAGGTTGTTAGTCTATGCTTTATGATTCTGACAATAGAATAATAGATGATGAATTGCATGTAGCTGAGAAATTTGTTAATTATCTTAATCAAACTTATAAAAAGGATTTCGTCTTACCTTGCCATCCAGTGGAAGACAGAGGCATTGATGCTTTAACTCATAGTAAATCCAACCCAAGAGAAATATTAAAAATGCAAATAGTCAGTTCTGATTTTAAAGCACAAGAATCATTGGGTAAAGAAGGAGAGTACGAATCAGACAGAGATCGGCCACAGCGGATTATAGATACAATAGTAGAACCCATAAAACATAAATCTGGTAGATATTCGCCGGATTTCAAAAAAGAAATTATTTTACTTCTTAACGGTTGGTGGAAAGTAAGCAAAGAGGATTTGGATTATTTTAAAACGCATTGTCTAGACAGTTGTTTTATTTTGAAAAATGCGGGTTTTAAAGAAATTTGGTTCGTAAGCGAGAAAGACGGAGGACCGATTTACAAGCTTTATCCTTGATGGCGACAGTTGTAGGTCAAGCATGGTGAAGCCTGCTTGACAATTGAATGAATTGTCAACCAGCCCTTCGGGCATGGTTGACCTACAAAGTTTGATCTGCCGAAAATCTATAGATTCTTCAGGGGACGTAAATGAAGTCTTCGAATGCGCAAGCCAAATATATCTGGGTTATTTCTGATGGTTCGGGCTCCACGGCAGAAAGGGTGTTACAGGCATCTTTAGTTCAGTTTGAACAAAAGAATGTGGTGGTCGAGCGCATCCCGGACCTCCGAACAGAGAAGCAAATAAAAGATATTATCAAGAGAGCTTCTAAACAAAAGGGGCTTGTCGCCTACACTTTAGTTTCCACAAACCTGCGTAATGAAATCGCCACCAGAAGCAATGAGTATAATGTGCCCACAGTCGATCTTTTGGGACCTCTGTTAACCTCCCTAAGTAGCTTTCTTGCCTCATCTCCCGAAGCCAAGCCTGGCTTGCTTGATGAACTGGATCACCATTATTTTAAAAGAATTGATGCGGTTGGGTTTGCGGTCAAACATGATGATGGTCAGAGAGTGGAGGATTTGCCCAAAGCGGATGTGGTAATAACCGGGGTTTCAAGGACTTCAAAAACTCCTTTAAGCATGTATTTAGCCTACAACAAGAGCTTATTGGTTGCTAACATACCTTTGATTTTGGGGTTAGAGCCACCCTCTCAGCTTTTCAAAATAGATCAAAGAAAGATCGTCGGCTTTACCATCAATCCAGACATATTGATACGACTTCGTCAAACCCGCTTAGCCCAGTTAGCGCATACGGATATAAATTATGGCGATCCAAAATATATCAAAGAGGAGCTGAGATATAGCCACGAGATCTTCAGAAAAAATCCCCGATGGTCGGTTATCGACATAACCGGCAAAGCCATTGAAGAGGTGGCTAACGAGGTCTGCAGTGTGACTGTCGATAGGCTGGGATAGTTATTTACCAATTAATTCGCGTAGCGGAAGGCTTTAGCCTTCCATTTAAAAAGGAAGTCCTGAGATTGTTTCGTCGTTTCACTCTTCGCAATGACATTCTCGGTACTTTATGGAAGGAGGTATCATAATCATGAAAGTGAGAGACGTCTTAAAAGATAAAGGGTCAGACGTCATTACAATCGGAGCAGAGGTGACCGTCTATGAAGCTATAAAAACTTTGGTAGAAAAAAACATCGGCTCGCTTTTGGTATTAGAGGAAAGTGGCAGAATCGTTGGAATCATCACCGAAAGGGACATATTGAAAGAATGCAACCGCCGATTGGAGTTACTCAAGCAAACTAAAGTTAAAGAGGTAATGACCAGGGATATGATCATAGGCTCTCCCGATGATGACATAGATTATGTGGAGAGTGTGATGACTCAAAATAGGGTCAGGCATCTGCCCATAATTGCTAACCAGAAATTGGTTGGGCT
>JALHUP010000033.1 GCA_022866585.1 Candidatus Zixiibacteriota bacterium
AGAAAAAGTGACCCAAAAAATCAAACTTCTGTGAATAGATTTCTCCTTGACTTTAAGCCGTCTGAGTTTAAATTAAATTCAGGTTAAGTAAACCTTCAAGCAGAATTTGTCGAATCAAAGGCTGAAGGTAGGCTTTGACCTTGATTATTCGTAAACTCCTATGTTCACGCTTTTTAAAAAAGCACTTTTGAGTATCGTTTTAATTTTGACTTCATTTTATCTGCCTGACTTTTCAAAACCCGAATCGGATCAGACTCAGATAAATTGTGAAGAGCCCGCACTTGTGGTGAGCACCACCGAACCGAAATTTCTTTTTTCCCCCAAGACCGAACCGGTAATCTCTTCTGAGTTATCTTCTTTGCTTTCGAGCCTTTCGCCTACGGAGAATGTAAAAATATGGGTATTTTTTACAGATAAGGGCTTCTTTACTCAGGAGGATTACAATAAAACAAGCGTTTCCTTTAGGAATTCTCTTTGCCCAGCCGCTTTGAAAAGACGGGTGAAAAATGGTGTCCAAGTCGACTTTTTTGATCTGCCGCCCAGTCAAAATTATGTGGATGAGATTTTGTCCCAGGGAGCAAAATTAAGGCAAAAATCGAGATGGTTAAATGCGGCAAGTTTTGAGATTCAAGCAAGCAAAGTTAAAGATGTTGCCGATCTCCCTTTTGTTAAACAAATCAAAAGGGTAGCCGGTTTCAAAAGGAAACCAATTGAGGTGGATTCAGATTCTGATTTTTTTCTGCAGAAATTTGCCCAGCTTCAGTATGGGAGAAATTATGGTTCCTCTTTGGCTCAGTTAGACCAGATAAATGTTCCCATCGTGCATGATATGGGTTACAAGGGTCAAAATGTGATCGTCTGCATGCTGGATACGGGATATAAAAAGGATCATCAAGCATTTAGTCTGGCTTTTTCAGAAGGTCGGGTCTTAGCCGAATACGACTTCATAAATCATGATTCTAACACCCAGAATGAACCGGGAGATTCGATAGGTCAGCATTATCATGGGACCTATTGCTGGTCCACCTTAGGGGGGGCATTTGATGGCAAACTTTACGGTCCCGCATACGGGGCAAGCTTTCTTTTGGCTAAGACCGAGGATATCTCCTCTGAGACGCCAATCGAAGAGGACAACTGGGTGACAGGAATGGAATGGGGAGATAGCTTGGGCGCGGAGGTAATCTCCAGCTCCTTGGGGTATTTCGATTGGTATACCTTTCAGGATTTTGATGGCAATACCGCAGTTACCACCATCGCCTCCGATATTGCGGCAAGCCGGGGGATAGTGGTCTGCAATGCCATGGGAAATGAAGGTCCCGGATACGGCACTTTGATAGCTCCGGCGGATGCGGATAGCATCTTAGCCTGCGGAGCTGTGGATGCTTCTGGAAATTTGGCGGGTTTCAGCTCTTGGGGTCCTACCTTTGATGGCAGAATCAAGCCAGAGGTTGTAGCCAGAGGGGTAGATATATACTGTGCCGACGCTATTTCCACACACGATTATACCCTGGTCAGCGGCACCTCACTTTCCACCCCATTGGTGGGAGGATGTGCCGCAGTCCTTTTGTCCGCTCATCCCGATTGGACCGTGATGCAGGTAAGAGAGGCTTTGATGATGACTGCAAGCAAGGCTGGGTTTCCTGATATACAATATGGCTGGGGAATTGTTGACCTTTTCTCCGCATTAAATTATAATCCTTTGGGCGCATTAACTATTCTTCACAATCCCTTTCTTTGTATCAGCGACACTTTAAGCTCTATCCTGCTAACCGCAAGAATAACTTCAGGAAATAGCTTAAACCCAGATTCTTTATTTTTGTTCTGGCGCACGGACACTTTATCTTCCTTCTTTGAGGAGACTTTACAGCCTCTTGACTCAAATCAATATCAAGTCCAAATTCCCGCACAA
>JALHUP010000034.1 GCA_022866585.1 Candidatus Zixiibacteriota bacterium
ACAACATCTTCTTCGACTTTTGATTAGCACATTTGCTATAGTTCCATCCGATATGTGCTTTCGCATGTTAGTCCTCAGCCTGATTTCAATAACCCTTCTGTCTCATTCGACGTTTAGAATATTAAGCACGTTCTAAGCAAGCCTCGCAGATCAGGAGAACGGGGCTTCTGACTTACCACCTAAAACTCAACCCCTTAATCCCCTTCAGGGTGAGACCTTCAGGGTGAACCCCTGTCCCACGCCTCTGGCGGGATTTTCAACCTGACCCTCTCCTAAGAGGAGAGGGAACTTTCCTATATCTTCAATACTCCATCTTTCATGATGATCTTGTCGTCTATCCACAAAGTCGGTTTCAAAAGAATTCCGTCCAGATGGCTGGCGACGGAGACATTCCCACCCATGGACTTGTTATCTCCTAAAGCCATGTGCACCGTTCCCATAACTTTCTCATCTTCCAGAACGCTTCCCACAATCTTGGCTTTGTGGTTGGTCCCGATCCCTAACTCCGCCACATTTCGGCCAGGTTGACCGAACGGCTCAATCAGTTTCTCTAATTCTTTTGCAGCCTGATCCCCGGTGATCTCCACCGCCAAACCATCTTTGACCACGATCTTTATAGGCTTTTTGATCTTTCCCACCATGGCTCCATCCACCATGATGACTCCGTTGGCGGATCCCTCCACCGGAGCGACATAAGCTTCACCTGCGGGCAGATTAGAAAAATCACCGGGCTTGTGCACCAAACCGGTATCGGGCTTACATTCTCTGCCTTCGATGTTTACGGTAATATTGGTGCCAGCTGGGGTGGTAACCTTTGCAGTTTTGCCCCGGCTCACTATCTCTGCTAACTTAATGGTTCTTTGGGCGATTTCGTTGTAATCGGCATTCAGAGTCCTTTTCATTGTCTCCTCTAAGATTCCGGGAAGGGTAACACACCTTGCCCCAGCTTCGCAGGCTTCCCTTCTGGCTTTAGTGTGAGACATGGACCTGCTGGTGGGGATGATCAAGACGTCAAAATCCTTCATCAACTTGGCAATGGCCTCCGGGGGCTCCTCTCCATGGCTTGAGCGAGGTAAAATCTCTAAAAGTATAGCCTCGGCGCCTACTTTTTTAGCCGCCTCCCAGAAGGCATATCCGATTTTTCGCAAAGGCTCGTCTGTTATTACCAAAACAGATTCCCCTTTTTTTACCGCCAAGCAATTGTTTAAGGCTGTTTGAGCCGCTTTCAAAAGCTCATCCATTTTTTCCTCCTAATTTGAGACAATAAGTAAAATGCGGCGGGTAGCTCTCCCGCCAATGGTTCGGCTTCGCTCACCATCAAAGGCGGGATCGCAACCCGACCTACGGGTCTTTCGGGAGCCCACAAGGGGCTCGCCTACAAAATTCTCCACGGGCGACCACGAGGGTCGCCCCTACGGTTTTAGAATTTTGCCGAGGATGATAACATCCTCGACGAACAGTGAAAATACCCCCTCACCTTATTCCTCTCCCCCAAGGGGAGAAGAGATTTCTCCTATGCTCCTATTTTCTTGGCAATTCTTGTGGACCTATACAGGAAAAAGCAAACGATGGCAAAGGCGATCAGAGCTAACCAAGGACCAAAAGAACCAGACAGGGACACAGACTCATACGCCTCATAAAATCCCCGGTATTTTCCCCAGCCGGCGATGACAAAGGCGATAAACACCCCTATCAGAGCATCACCGGCAATAAGCCCGGAGCCAAATAATACTCCTCGCTCCTCCCTTTTTTTGGCAATATCTTCGCTTCTGGACACTTTCCGAACAATTAAAGCAATTAAACCTCCAGCCATGATGGGAGTGGATAAATCCAAGGGTAAGTAAAGCCCGATGGAAAAAGGCAAAGAGGGTATTCCCAAAAGCTCAACGGTCAAAGCTATCATGGCTCCCACGGTTACATAAATCCAGGGAAGATTCCCGGTCATCACCCCTTGCACGATGGCAGACATCACGTTAGCCTGGGGTGCCAAAAGTGGAGCAGGATGTGTGGCATCCTTCACAAACCCGAAAGCATTATTCAAAAGAAAGATGGTGAATCCCATGAAGATAGCAGGAAAGATAAGCCCCACAAATTCCATGAGCTGTTGTTTCTTTGGACTTGCTCCTAAAAGATATCCGGTTTTTAAATCCTGGGAGATGTCTCCGGACATGCACACTGCAATGCAGACGATTGTGCCAATAAACATTACAGTAACCATCCCGGGCAGACCGGAGACTCCAAAAGATAAAAGAATCAAACTGGTAACCAGGAGGGTAGCAATGGTCATGCCCGAAACCGGAGACGAGGAGCTCCCCACAAGCCCCACAATTCTTGCGGCTACCACCACGAAGAAGAAACCAAAGACCACCACCAGAGCGGTCCCCAAAAGATGCAAATTCGCCCCCGGGAAAAGCCAGATGGCTATGGTGGCTATGATTACGCCCACCAAGACAAACCACATAGGCAAGTCTTGATCGGTTCTCGGTCTTACCCCAGCTTCTTCCTTTTTTCCAAGAATCTCTTTGACTGCGATAGAAAAGGAGTGAAAGATCACTGGAAAAGATTTGAAGAGAGTAATAAATCCTCCTAAAAGCACTGCTCCCACTCCCAGATATTTGATATAGTTAGATCTGATTTCCGCCGGAGTCATTTCCGTGATCAGTTTCGTGGCCGGGGGCACAATATTAGGAGTAAGGGTTCCCAAATACGCAATCAATGGGGCAATTCCCAAATATCCCAAGACTGCTCCACCCAGCATCAGAGCAGAAATGCGGGGACCAATGATGTATCCAACTCCTAACAAAGCCGGGGTGGCATCTATACCAACATTTGCCCCTTTGTAGAAACGGATGTCCTGATTGGGGATTTCGGGCCAAAGCCTTATTCCACCCATTAATATTTTATAGAGCGCGCCCAGACCCATTCCAGCGAAAACGGTTTTCGCCCTCGCTCCGCCTACATCTCCAGCTTTTATGATCTCAGCACAGGCGGTTCCTTCAGGAAATTTCAGCTTTCCATGCTCGTGCACCATCAAATATCTGCGAAGAGGTATCATAAAAAGTATTCCCAGAAACCCTCCCAAAATAGATAAAAAGAAGATCTCCCAGGCAGTTACAGTATGATGAAACCCAGGTATGGTCAAATTCCAAATAAAAAAAGCCGGAATGGTAAAGATGATGCCTGCGGCCAAAGACTCACCGGAGGAGGCGATGGTCTGCACGATGTTGTTTTCTAAAACCGTTCCCTTCCTTAATATGCCCCTCAAGATTGCCATGGACATAACCGCGGCAGGGATGGAAGCAGATACGGTCATCCCTACCTTCAACCCCAAATACGCATTCGCCGCTCCAAAGACGACCGCCAAAAGCGCCCCTAAAACCACGGCCCTCAAAGTTGCCTCGGGGACTTTTTCCTCAGGCTTTATATAAGGCTCAAATTGAATGGGTTGATTATTTTTTGATTCCTTTTGGCTTTCCGGCATCGCACCTCCTTTATGCTTTGAACAAACGCATTTTTAATTATATTAAGGTGGAACTCCAGCTAAAACTATGGCAAACGCAATAAATAATTTTACATTATCATTGCGAGCGACTGTCCCGCAGAGCGGGATCCACCTCGGGCGGAAAAAGAGCGAAGTCCCGCCATGGCGGGACTTCGTCGCTTCGCTCCTTGCAATGACATTCCATTCAAAACGTTTGTATTAATAGGTTGCTTGTTTGTAAACATAATAAAGTTAACCTTAAATCTCTGTTCGAACTTTTCGTAAAGCTAATAGTTATGATAGATTTAGTCAAGAAAAATCTTCGTTTCAATTGTAATGACCAAATACATATCGGACACCCACATATGCTCAGACGACCCCGCCTTTGGCGGGGCAGAAGAACTCACCCCCTGTCTCCCCCTCTCTTTCAAAGAGAGGGGGATCAAAGGGGTGAGTTATCAATTCCCTCAGGAGCTTACTTTTCTGTCTCTGGTGCAAAGTCACAGGTTCACCTTAGAGATGTCGTCTCCAACAAGTGTTACTTATCTTTTTCTTGTGACTTAAAAGTGTATGATCTGTATTTGGTATCTACAAATCTTCGTTTCATTTTGGTGAGGAAAAACTCACTGAACCATTTTGGGCTTGTATTTTCTTTAGGAAAGAGTAAATTTGCCGAAAAAAGCAAAAACTAACAGTAAAATCTCAGGTGAGGCAAAAGCTATGATTAAAAATTTTTTCATTCGGTCAGGGTTATGTTTTTTAATATGCGGTTTATTACTTGATGTTTCCATAGCAGAAACGGAAGAGAAGGAGAACTCTCAAAAGGGGAAAAGTTATGAAGCTTTCCAATATTTCATCAATGGCGATTTGTATGAGCTATCCGGCGACATAGCGAAAGCCATAAGCGAATACCAGAAAGCGAGGACTCAAGAGCCGGACGTCCCGGAGATCAGGCTTGCCCTTGCCCGAGCCTATTTTATGGTGAAAGAGATCGATTCTGCCAAAGTGGAGCTTTTGAAAATCGACCCTAAGAACAACGAAGCCTATGGGCTTCTGGGAGATTGTTATCGATTTTCGGGCAAAGAAGATAGTGCCTTGTTGGCTTACCAGGAGGCAGTGAAGCTGGATTCAACGGATTTCAGATCCTTCTGGCAGTTAGCTATGATCTGGCAAAAAAGGGATGAATTGCAAAAATCCATTCAGGCCTGGAGAAAAGTTGCGTCCCTATCTTCATTTTCTGCCCCGGTTCACCTGCAGTTGGCTACCCTTCTGTTTCAGACAAAGGATTATGATCAAGCTATTAAAGAGTATCAGAGAGTATTGGACTTGAACCCAAATGACGTAAAGGCTCTATTAGGGTTAGGAGCCTGTTATGAAGTTACGGGGGAACTGGAAAAAGCGATTGAACCTTACCAGAAGTTTCTAACGCTCGAGCCGTCTAATGCGAACCTTAGAAACCGACTGATATCCCTTTATCTCAGATCCGGAAAAATCGAGGAAGCCACCAAAGAAGCAGAACTTTTGTATAATTTGAAACCTGAAGATATGGAGATGAAGAAAAGCTTAGGAGCTCTTTATTTTTCACAAAAGGAGTATGATAAGGCGGAAAGTCTTTTCACTTCGTATATCCAATCGAATCCAGACGATCCTTCGGTTCATTTCTACTTGGGTAAGATCGCCATAGAGAAAAAAGATTTTGAAAGGGCGGAAAGAGAGTTTGAAAAAACCATCTCTTTAGCGGATTCGGTTCCAGATGGCTGGGTAAACTTAGCCTTGGTCTATCTATATCAGGATAGCACCCAAAAAGCCATCTGGGTCTATAAAGAAGCATTAGAGAAGGTTAGCGATAAGGCAACCATCCAGTATCTTTTGGGTTCTGCCTATGCCCAAGCTCGACAATTCGATTCAGCTATTGTTGTTCTTTTGAGTGCCTCAGACCAAAGACCGAATGATACCTACATACTCTTTGGCTTAGGCTCCGCTTATGAGCGGAGAGGAGATTTTGACCAAGCCGTTGTCATCTTCGAGCACCTCATCCAGCTGGATTCCACCCATGCTTCTGCCTTAAACTATCTTGGCTACATGCTGGCGGATAAAGGGATCAGGTTGGAAGAGTCTCTGGACATGATAAAAAGGGCATTAGAGTTTGAGCCAAACAATGGAGCTTATCTGGATAGTTACGGCTGGGTTTTGTATAGATTGGGGAGATTAACCGAGGCAGAGGTTCAAATCAAAAAAGCTTTAAAGATCGTGGGAGATGATGCCGTCATACACGAGCATCTGGGAGACATTTACAACGCTTCAGGAGAGACAAAAAAAGCAAAAAAAGAATGGAAAGAGGCACTGAAACTGGACCCAGAAAATGCGAAGTTGAAAGAAAAATTGAAATAGCTGTTTCAGGAGTTCTACTATTATAGACGCTTAAAAAGGTGTCAGGACTGAGCAGGCTGACCGAGAATTCTTTGAAAAATAATCTATAGTCGGACATTTCTTGCCAAGTTCGATTCTTGGATGCATTCAAAACAAGATGAATTAAAAAACAACTTTCTTAGAATATCAATCAAAAAAGAAATGCTCT
>JALHUP010000186.1 GCA_022866585.1 Candidatus Zixiibacteriota bacterium
ACGAATAAAAAAAGTCTAATTAATTTTGGAGAGTTCTCCTTTTAAGGAAAAGAGGAAACCGCCTTATGTTTTTATTAAAGAAGAAAGGTATGCTAAAAATGAATCTAAAACGTCCCTTTCTCAATATTCTAACTCAAAAAAATGAGTGAATGATTCTTTGTTTTTTTACCGAGCTTTTCGCTATACAAAGGAATATAGCAAACTCTTTTATTTAATCCTTTCAAAACCCAAAGCCCTAAGGATAAATCGTCTCCACAAATTTAAGCTTCTGGTCTTCCACCTTCAGCACCACTGCCGGCTTTTTGGCATTTCGATTCTCATCGATGGTGATTATTCCAGTCACCCCAGGAAAATCTTTGGTTTGTGCTATGGCATCCCTGATTTTTTTTCGGTTGTCCGGGGTATTTATCGTTTCCATCAAATTTTTTCCCACTTTGACGTTTTCTGGACTTAAAATTCCTGATCTTTTGATGGCATCGCAAGCGATCGTGGCCGCATCATATCCTAAGGGGGCCATGGCATCCGGAATCTCATTATATCTGGTTTTGAACTCTTTGATAAAATTTTGAATTTCCGGCCGGGTATCCTCGGGAGTATAATGATTGCTATAATAACAGTTATTCAAAGCTTCCCCGCCTATCTCCAAAAGCCTGGGGGAATCCCATCCATCCCCCCCGATTAAGGGAATTTTGATTCCTAAGTCCCTGGCTTGTCTGGCGATCAGACCCACCTCGGTATAATATCCGGGGATGAAAATCACATCGGGATTTTTGGCTCTGATGGAGGTCAGCTGAGCTCTGAATTCAATGTCTCCTTCGGAATAAGATTCATCGCACAATACCTCTCCTCCCAATCTAGTGAAGGTATCGGTGAAGAATTGAGCCAACCCCACACTGTAGTCGTTTTTCACATCTTTTAAAATGGCGGCTTTGGAAACCTTAAGGGTATTGAAGGCAAATTTAGCCATCACCTCGCCCTGAAAGGGATCGATAAAGCATACCCTAAAAATGTAATCACCCACCTGAGTCACTTTTGGATTGGTTGAGGAGGGGGTGATCATAGGAACTAAAGCATTCTGACAGATCGGAGCGGCGGCTAAACTGCGGGAAGAAGCCACCTCTCCCAAGACCAAAAGGACTCTATCCTGATTGACCAATTTCTTAACTGCAGTTGCCGCTTCTTCCGGTTTGGACTGATCGTCCTCCACAATGATTTTTAAAAGCTTTCCTTCGATCCCTCCCGCTTTATTCACTTGATCAATCGCCATCTCAATCCCTTTTTGAGTCGATTTGCCAAAAGTAGCCGTGGTGCCGGTTAAAGAACCAAATTCACCCAAGAGGATCACATCTTCTTTCTTGGCACAGGTTAAGAGTAAAAGTGCCAGAATTAGAAAAAACACTAAATATTTGAAAACTTTCATTCTTCCTCCAATTTTTGCTTTTTTAAGAGTTCAATTCCTACGGATCCAGACTTCGGACAACTCAGGGTAGTTAATTACATCTAAAATCAGGGTTTGTCAAGGATTTTTTAGGGACCTGTGAGTTAGTGCCCCACCAGCGAACAAAATATGACTTTTACATGGAGTTGATTAGGATGGAATAAAATAAAGGGAGTAAAAGGCTAATGCCTTAACTCCTCTAATAATATCCTATACCCAGAGTGCAACTTAAACCTTATGAAAACTTTGTGGTAGAAGCACAAGAAAAGATCAGAGTAAAAGTAACTTTATTAAACATCTTGATTTGTGGCTGGGGAAAAAATCAACCCGCTCCGCCGCCAGACCCTCCTGATCCCCCACCACCTCCTCCTGATGCACCACCGTCGGTCCCTGCAGCTGAGCTCATTGTAGTTGTAGCGGCGGTCATAAGTGAAGACAATGCTTCACCAAACCCTGACGGCGAAAAATCGGCATGGGGATGACTGGCAACATACCAGGGAACAAAGCTACTATATTCCCCTTGCGGTATCATCTCAGCCATCTTTTTCACAACTTCTTTGGGCAAGCCCAAAACAACTCCGTAGACCAAGAATTTCCCGATATTCTCTAAGAAAAATCGACTTTTTGAATCTCTGAATTGATATTTTTTCAGATACCTCTTTAATGCCTTCCATTTCTTGGCTTCCAATTCAAACTCCGGAGTTCGCCTGGGAACAGAAGAAGACAAAATCAAAAGAACAACAGCACTGACCCCCGGAACAATTGCCCATTCCTCGATTAAAATAGCAGAAACAACAGTAATCGCCAAAAGAACCAGGCTTACTACTATTCCCTTGTTTCTTGCTTTCAGACTCTTCTTGTCCCAGTACCCCTTGGACTCACCCAGCTCTCCCAGTTCTTTCTTCCATTGCCTAAACCACTTGATGAATCTGCTTCGCTTCTTTTCTAACGTTTTAAAATCTATTACATCTTTCCCTTCAGCCAAATCGTCAAAAATGAAAGCTAAGAGGCTCTCCTCAAAGTCCTGTAAATCTTTTTTATTTTCCGAATAAAAATCACGATTAAATTCCAAAGAATAAAAACGGTTTTTAGAAGATCCGAAGATGCCCTTCTTTATTTTTATTTCCTCTTTGATCTTCAAAAAACCTCGCCGAGCCAAATCGAGTAGAGTGCCTACTAATGCTTGTCCACTCATCTGCCCCCGGTATAAAAGATGATTTAGTAACGCAGGCGGTATATCTGATGGAAATTCCGAATAAAGGGTGTCTGGAAAGGGGACTTTATGTTTTCTGCCATAGCGTTTATAAAGCCTCCCCACCGTCAAAAAACTGATTCCACTTATTACCAAAACAATCCATGCACCATATTTTTTCCGCGTCTTTTTAGCTTCCTGTTTCTTTATCCATTCTTCCCTTGTTTTATTAGCCTCATCCGCCCATCTTTTCTCCTCTATGAGAATTTTTGGAACTATCTGCTCCGGTATCACATTTTTAACTTGTAGAAATAAATCGACCGGATATATTGCCCGGACCTCCCAGAAAGTTTTTGCGGGCAAACTTGGAACCTCTGCTATGACCGTTCCATCATCTTTGATCTCGATTTTCCCCCACAAGGGACCATGCGCCCAGGCTTTTACTTCTTCTTTTTTAATTGATTGCGGTGGGTAAATATTAACTTCCACCTGCCGGGAGGGTTTATCCCAACCAGTTCCAATGAACTTGTGATACAAAACCGCCGCATCTTGGTAAGCCTTCACCACGTCCAAAATTCTGTAGGAGATAATAAAAGTTCGTGTCTCATCCTTGGCATCAAAGAACCACTTTGCAGAAATTGACTCCGAAGTCTCCTCATATTGATAAGTTCCTTCTTTTTCTTCCCTAGTCCGTAAGTAAGGTCTTCCTTGCTCGCCTACAGAAAAATCAACAACTCCACCGGTCTTCTCAGTTGGCAACAAATAAGTAGCCCAATGAAAGTGCCCTTCAAACCTATATGTTCTTTTCTCCTTTATATCCATACTCCCATCGGAGTTCAGCTGGACATCGATCATCACAGATTCGATATGATAATCCTTATCCGCCAAAGCTGGAAGAACCCACCAAAAAGAAAAAATGAGGAAAGACAAAACCAGAAAGCAAAATTTCATTAACCTTCCCAAAAGTTCAAATTTAGCTTTCATGGTTTTTTGAATAAATTAAAAAAGCGGGAGACGGGACTCGAACCCGCGACCAATCCAGATGGATGACTCTACCATCTGAGTTACTACCTATGTCGGCATTGCAAGGAGTTTTTACTACGAACCATGAACCAAACAAAGCGGGAGACGGGATTCGAACCCGCGACAAACAGCTTGGAAGGCTGTCACTCTACCAACTGAGTTACTCCCGCCTGTTGGTTTGTAGTTCGTAGTTCATAGGTTGGTAGTTCCCCACCCATAAAAATGAAAATCTTTTTACTACGAACTATGAACCACGAACCATGAACTCAAAAATGGAGAGGGGAGGATTCGAACCTCCGAAGGCATAGCCGGCAGATTTACAGTCTGCTCCCTTTGGCCACTTGGGAACCTCTCCAAATCAGTTTGTCAGTTTGGAGTTTGTTAGTTTGTTGTTTGCGAGTTTTTAGAATCCTTAGAGAGTGTTTTTACCAAAGACATCGACAAATTGAAAAACTCCTTACTCAACTCCTTTATCCTCAATTGCTCATCACAATTAATATAGTCTCTTCGTCTTGCTATCTCTATTAAAGTTAAAACTTCGGCCAATGAACCTTTAGCTATATAAAGATGCTGAATAAATTCATTCTTGGTTCGCCTGTAGCTTCCTTCTGCCACATTGCTCGGGACAGAGTTTATCGCACGCAGAAGTTGAGGCACCAGAACGTGGGCTTCTTTTTTGGGGAATCTTTCTGTCATATCATAAACTAAATCTACCAAATCCATTGCCTTCTGCCATACGATCAATTTTTCGAAATTGAACTGCATCTCTATCTCCAAACTAACAAACTTTCAAACTGCTTTATCCAGCTGGAGGAGGGAATCGAACCCACGACCTGAGGTTTACAAAACCCCTGCTCTACCGACTGAGCTACTCCAGCAAGAAGTTAGAAGTCAAAAGTTAGAAGTTAAAAGGTTTAAAAGTTAAAAAGGTTCTTAACCTGCAAGCTTTTATGCCATAAGCAGATCCGTCTAAGGCGGACTAACCTTCAAACTTGCAAACCGCTTTATTTTTCTTTTTCTGCCTGCGCCTCTTTGATGATCTTCTCTGCGATCTCTCTGGGTACCTCCTCGTAATGGGAGAATTCCCGGGTATGAATTCCCCTTCCCTGGGTCATAGACCTCAAGGAAGTGGAGTATTTGTATAATTCGGCTAAGGGGACTTGGGCTTTA
Source organism: Candidatus Zixiibacteriota bacterium (assembly GCA_022866585.1). GTDB lineage: Bacteria > Zixibacteria > MSB-5A5 > MSB-5A5 > SM1-73 > SM1-73. The sequence goes on from JALHUP010000186.1 coordinate 4,824, forward strand.
ATATTCTGAAAACTTCCTTCTCGATCCATCCCCAAAATTTTGCCACGTCGACTGGAGAGATCTCCCATTACGTCTCCCATGAACTCTTCTGGCACCATCACCTCCAGATTATAAATCGGCTCCAACAAAACCGGCTTTGCCACACTTGCCGCATTTTTGAATCCCATCGATCCTGCAATCTTAAAAGCTAAATCCGAGGAATCGACCACGTGATAGGTACCGTCATAGATGGTCACTTTCACATCCATTACCTTGTGACCAGCCAGAAGCCCCTCATTCATAGTCTCTATTACTCCTTTTTCCACTGAGGGAATATATTTGGAAGGGACCACCCCACCTACGATTTCATTCACGAACTCAAATCCCGTCCCGCGGGGCAAAGGCTCCAACCTGAGCCAAACATCCCCATACTGACCTCGGCCTCCGGATTGTTTCTTATATTTGCCTTGAGCTTCTGCTTTACCTTTGATGGTTTCTCGGTAAGGTATTCGCGGTTTTTCCAATTCGGTTTCAACTCCAAATCTCTTCTTCAATCTGTCCACCATTACTTCTAAGTGCAGTTCCCCTTGGCCATAAATTATAGTTTGTTTAATATCGGCGTCCACCTCCATAATGAAGGTAGGGTCCTCCTCGTGCAGCTTGGCGAATCCATTAGCGATCTTCTCTTCGTCGCCTTTCGTTTTGGGCTTTATAGCCATATTTATCACCGGTTTAGGGAAATTGATGTCGGGAAGGATCACCGGGTCTTTTTTCTCACAAAAAGTATCTCCGGTTTGAGTATTTTTGAGCTTGACCACAGCCGCCAAATCGCCTGCATTAACTAACCCGATCTCCTTTCTTTCTCTTCCGTTCAAGGCATAAATTTGTCCAATCCTTTCGACCGCACCTTTACTGGAGTTATAAACATCCATTCCAGGCTGCAATTTACCGGAGTATATCTTTAAAAAGGTTAACTCACCCACGTGGGGTTCGGAGACGGTTTTGAAAGCAAAAACACACAAATGACCGTCTTGACCTATCTTTATGGTCTTTTCCTTATCGGTCCCGGGATCTTTTCCTTTTACTTGAACGAAATCTGAAGGAGAAGGGAAACACTCGATTATACTATCCAATAAAGTGGAGACACCGATATTCCCTGAAGCCGATCCACACAAAAGCGGATAAATCTTGAGCCCCGCCACTCCTTTGCGTAAACCGTCTCTTATCTCCTCATTGGTTAGCTGACCCTTCTCGAAAAACTTCTCCAAAAGCAAATCATCAGATTCTGCCACCGTCTCCATCAGCTTTTCCCTATAATCTTTGGTCCGGCCTTCTAACTCCGGAGGAATCTTATCTTCTTTGGGCGCCCCCATTTTATCAAAATACACCGCCTTCATTTTGATCAAATCGATTATCCCTTTAAACCCCAATCCTTCACCAATGGGAATCTGGACCGGCGTCACCTGATGCCCGAAGCATTCTTTAGCCTGTTTAACCGTCTTCTCGAAATCCGCATGTTCTTTTTCCATCTTGTTTACGAAGAAGGCCCGAGCAATATTATATTTTTGGGCAATGTTCCACACCTGCTCGGTTCCCACCTCTACCCCAGCTTGAGCCGAAAGCAAAATCAGTGCGGTTTCGGCAACCCTTAGTCCTCCTACCACCTCCCCGATGAAATCTGCGTAACCGGGCATATCGATTAAGTTCACCTTATGGTTCTTCCATTCCAAGTGAAGAAGCGAAGCTCCTATGGAAGTTTTTCTTTGGATCTCGTCGTCGGTATAATCCGACGTGGTGGTTCCATCGTCCACCCGGCCCAGTCTGGTGGTCACGCCCACATCATAAAGTATCGCTTCCACCAGGGAGGTCTTACCTACACCTCCATGCCCCACCACCCCTACGTTTCTGATCTCGCTAATTTTAAAATCCTTCACCACAAACCTCCTAAAATGAGAATTAACATAATTACGTATAAATTTTAAAATACTAAATAAAAAACATTTGTCAACAATTCTTTAAAAAAATCACTAAATTATCTTGTAAATGATCTAAAGCCATTCCCAACTGAACTTTGAGTGGATTTTACGTCTTTCACAAGAAAATAAAATGATTGACACAGATAACAGATTCTGCTAAATTTGGAACAAAGTAAAACTTAAAATCGGAGGATAGAGAAATGCCGGAAGAACCAGAAGAACAAAAAAAGGAAGAAGAAGAGAAGGTAGAAGAAAAGACCGAGACTCGTCCCGGAAAAGAAAAACACAAACGTCTAAAACAGGAACGCGTAGCCGAGGCACAATACAAAGAGAGACTCAAAGATTTCAAAAAAAATCTTGTTCACCGGGGCAAACATCTTTTTGACAGACAAAGAAAGGACAAATTTTTAGGAGGAACCAAAGGCAGAAGGGGGGGATGAGCCGAGACGGTTCGTAGTTCGTGGTTCGTAGTTCAAAAAATCCTTTGGGGGAAACTCCAAGCTTTACCTTTAGGATGTTTTAAGGAGAAACTGTCAAACTGAATCCAAATTATGCCCAAGCCTGATAAAAAAGTCATCGACCGGATTCAAGAATTAAAGGAACAAATAAGTTATCACAATTACCTCTATTACGTCTTAGATAGTCCGGAGATTTCTGACGTCGAATACGACCGGCTCTTCGATGAGCTTTTGGAATTGGAGAAGAAATATCCGGAGCTTATCACCCCTGACTCTCCTACCCAAAGGGTGGGTGCCACCCCGTTAGAAGAATTCAAAACGGTCAGGCACAGCCTTCCCATGTTGAGCCTGAACAAGTCCACCTCTGAACCTGAATTTCTGGACTTCCACCGCAGGGTTTTGGAGCTTTCTGGAGTGGAAGAGAAGAAAATCAAATATACCGTAGAGCCGAAATTTGATGGTTTAGCTATCGAGCTGGTTTACCGCAAAGGAATTTTTAGCATAGGATCAACCAGGGGTGATGGGGTAGTGGGAGAGGATGTAACTCAGAATTTAAAAACCATAAAGACCATCCCTCTTAAGCTTTTGGGAAAGACTCTGCCTGAGTTACTCGAGGTCAGAGGAGAGGTTATAATAAACAAGGATGACTTTGAGAAATTGAACAAACAAAGGGAGAAGATGGGGGAACCTTTGTTTGCCAATCCTCGAAATGCCGCCGCCGGATCGGTCAGACAGCTCGATCCTAAAATCACCAGCTCTCGACCACTCAATATGTTTGTTTACGGCACAGGAAGAGTGGAAGGGAAAAGCCTCTCCAATCACTGGGATAGCATCCACTACTTGAAAGAGTTAGGTTTCAAGCTAAGCCAGTGGGTGGAGCTTTGTGATAATGTAGATCAGGTGAAAAGCTACTATGATAAGTTATTGAAGTTAAGAAGCGCCTTGCCTTATGAGATCGATGGAATGGTGATCAAGGTGAACGAGTTTGTCCTTCAGGAAAAATTGGGCGAGCTATCCAGAAGTCCTCGCTGGGCAGTTGCCTGGAAATTCCCGGCACAACAGGAAAACACCAAAATAAAGGACATAATTGTCAGCGTGGGAAGAACCGGAGCTTTAACTCCTGTGGCAATTCTGGAACCGGTAAGAGTTGGAGGGGTGGAAGTAAGTCGAGCCACTTTGCATAATGAGGACGAGGTAAAGAAAAAAGATGTCCGAATTGGTGATACCGTGGTAATTCAAAGGGCTGGAGATGTGATCCCCGAAGTGGTTAGTGTGGTGTCGTCCAAGAGAACCGGCAAAGAAAGAAAGTTCCTCATGCCCGACAAATGTCCTGTTTGCGGATCCAAAGTAGAAAGACCAGAAGGAGAGGCGATTCATCGTTGCACCGGCATCGCCTGTCCCGCTCAGATCAAAGAAAATCTGGCGCACTTCGTCTCCAAGGGAGCTATGGACATGGATGGTTTGGGATATAAGTTTTTGGAACAGATGGTAGACAAAAAAATCATCCAGGACCAGGCAGATTTATATTTTCTGAAAAAAGAAGATATGATGAAGATGGACAGGATGGGCGATAAACTGGCGGAAAATCTCCTCAATGCTATTGACAAAAGCCGAAATCCAAGTTTAATTAATTTGATATATGCTCTGGGCATAAGAAATGTGGGGTATCATCTGGCTGGGGTATTGGCGAAGAATTTTAAATCCATTGATAATTTAGCCAAGCAAACTGTGGATGACCTAACTCAAGTGTATGAGATTGGACCAATAGTGGCACAAAGCATATATAACTTCTTTCACAACCCCAAAAATCTCAAAGTCCTGGAAAAACTAAAAAAAGGAGGGGTGAAATTCCCGGTTGAAAAAGCTAAAATAAAGGAGACTCCCCTTTCAGGCAAAACTTTCGTTCTGACTGGAGGACTGGATTCTTTCACCAGAGAAGAAGCTACAAAAATAATCGAGGAGATGGGTGGAAGAATCTCCTCTTCAGTCAGTAAAAAGACTGACTTTGTGGTGGTGGGCAAGTACCCGGGATCGAAATATGATGATGCTCTGAGATTGGGAATAAAGACTATGAATGAAGAAGAGTTCAAGAAGATGACAGGGAAATAGGCGTCAGAACAGGGATTCTGACGCCTCGAGAAAAATTTGAAAAGGACATTAAGTAGGAGAGAAAATTGAAACCCATACGTCTTTCGGGCCATGCTCGTTCACAATTACTTTTTCGAGGTGTAACAGAAGAAGAAATCAAGGAAACAATTCGTTCTGAATCTTGGTCACCAGCTGAATTAGGACGATTAGAATGCCGTAAGAATTTCCCTTTTGGTAAAGAATGGAATAAAAAAGTATATGCGACAAGACAAGTACGTCCGATTTTCGTTGAGGAAGCGACCGAAATTGTAGTCGTTACTGTATACAGCTATTATTTCTAAAAGGAGACGAGATTATGAAAATCACTTATGATCCGGAAGTAGATGCTCTCTATATTCGTTTTCGGGAAACCACAGTTACAACTCAACACCTTGCTGAAGGATTAGCAGCGGACTATGACGCCGAAGGGCATCTGGCGGGAATTGAAATATTAGATGTGGTTAAACGTTTGGGCGATAAAGATATTTTTAAGCAGGTGATCTTAGAAGATATTGCCTTAGCACATCATTAATTATTCCTTAGCTCGCCGTTGGTGTTCTTCACCAACGGGGAAATGGAACACCCGCTTGGAGCTGAGGAGAGGAACAAACCTAATTTTGTTGCTGTCCCCAAGGACCCGGGATCGAAATATGATAATGCCTTGAAATTGGGAGTGAAGACTATAAATGAAGAGGAGTTCAAGAAGTTGATTGGGAGATGAAGACCTCACCCCCTATCTCCCCCTCTCCACAAATGTGGAGAGGGGGACAAAGGGGAGAGGTAAGTACAGGATGTCAGGAGCGCAGGGCTCCTGCCCCACGTAATGAGTAAGTCAAAAAAATTGTGGATAAAAAGGAAGTACTATGGAACTCGCTAAATTGATAATTGAAGTTATTGGGTTATTAGCTTGGCCCTTCACTATACTCGTTATAGTTTTGATCTTCAAGCGAGAGATAGTCCAACTTCTTCGTCATATCAAAGAAGCAAAGTTTCCTGGTGGGTCAATCACTCTCGAACTGAACAAATTGGGGCAGGCTATAGAACGAACACCTGAAATTGAGAAGCAGAGTATGACTCCTCAAAGTATTGATTCCACACAAGAGCTTCTTCGTTCTGGCAACAGTACACTTGCCATAGCGAACCTACGTATCGAGATTGATCGAGAAATTCTTCGGCTTATGAGACCGTCTCACAATCTTCAAGTAGTTCGAAGCTGGTCAATTTCACGAAAGATTTCAGCTCTCGTAGATAAGGGATTGCTCTCACATGACATTGCCGAGCGGGTCTCGGAGTACTCCAAAATAGCTAATAAGTTGATTCATGGTTTGGAGCTTTCTGCGGATGAGGTGAATCGTGCCATTTCGATAGGCACAAATCTTCTAAATTATCTTCACTACCGCTCCAATGTCGAGAATCTTGTGTTCGACTTCGAAGGACACGGACTTTGGCATATGTGGCGCAAAGATGACAAGGTTTCAAAGAAATATTATTTCTGGTCGGCAATAGCTGCAACCCTTCCAGAATTTGAACATAGTTATGAAGTCTATAAAGAAGCAGTCGAAAAATACCTCTCAAAGGAGCATCGGGATTCGGTTGGTGGCAAAATCCAACACGATCTTTATGTAGTCTCTCTTGAAGAATTCATCGACATCCTAAGATTCAGGCGAGACGAAATCATCAGAGTTCTTCGAGGAAACTGGTGGGAAGACAATGAATGGCAATGGCCAAAAAGCTGGGGTGAGCTTGGTTGGAATGGACCTGTTTTTCGTGGCAGTGCAAATGATGCAGAGGATGAACTCCTGCGTATTAACGTTGCTATTAAGCGCTATGAACTTTTGAAACAAACGGAGGTTAAAAACATACTAAAGCCTTAAATCATCCGTAGCCACAACTTCATTTAACCGGGGTAAGCACTTTGCTCCCCGTTGGTGTTCTTTCCTTCGACAGGCTCAGGACGGTGAGCAAAGTCGAACCGCACCAACGGGGAACCAATGGTAGGTGAAAAAAACCGCCTGAAGTAAGAGATATTACTTTAAAGGAGATACAGCTACGATGATATCCGAAAAAGACAAGAACATAATATTGGCTTACGCAAAAAAGTATAAGCTGGAAAAAGTTATACTTTTCGGCTCATCCAAAGAAAGGATGGATGCAAAAGATATAGGCGTGAGAGGTATAGCCCATAACTTATTTTTTGATTTCTGTTGGGAGTTATATAGAGATTTATCTAAACCTGTGGATGTTATTGACCTAAGTAAAGATTGCTTATTTGACAAACTGATAGAAAAAGAAGGGGTGGTGTTATATGGCTAATATAAAAGAAAAAGTTCAGGCGAAGATGGAAAATATTACAAAGGTTTCAAACGAATTAGAAAAGGTAAAAAACAGACCTAACAAAGAACTCGTAGTTCTTGTAAGAATAGGAGCATATCTTCAAAATATCTATACCGGGATGGAAAACATCTTGAAGCAATTGTTATCGCACAAAAACTCGCTCCCCGTTGGTGTTCTTTACCAACGGGAATGAAAAACCTCTCCTCCTCTGTCCCCCTCTCCATCAAATGGAGAGTGGGAGATCGAAGATCCATAGGATCGAAGATGGGTAGGACAGGGGGTGAGGAAGGGCTTTAATTATGCCTGGTGAACCGAAGGAAGCAAAATCAGTGTAGGAAGACGAGAGTTGAAACAAAGCAAAATCGTAAGTTCGGAAATTATCAAATGAGGTTAAGGAGGGTTTTATGAAGAAACGTGTATACATCGAAACAACCATACCAAGTTTTTATTATGAGGTTCGGGATGAGCCAGAGATAGTAGCAAGGCGACAATGGACTAAAGATTGGTGGGACAAACAGAGACATCATTATGAACTTGTTACCAGCTTAGCTGTTGTCGAGGAGCTTGAAAAAGGTGATTATCCCATGAAAAGGAAGACTTTGTCCTTAATCTCAGACGTTCCAATTCTTCCGGCTGATGAAGCTATTGGTGAAATTGTTGAAGCTTATATTGTTCGAGGGGTGATGCCAAAAGATCCGGCTGGGGATGCGCTACATCTGGCAATGGCTTCATTCCACCGTTGCGATTTTTTACTAACATGGAATTGTCAACATCTGGCTAATGCTAATAAATTTGATCATATCCGGAGGGTAAATACACTATTAGGATTATTCATTCCTATTCTAACCACCCCATTTGAACTATTAGTTTGGGAGGAGGACAAAAAATGAGAAAGGATCCGATTATTGACCGAATAAGAGCAGTGCGTCATCAGATCTCAGCAGAATATAATCACGATCCCAAAAAACTTCTTGCACATTATCGACGGATGGAAAAAAGATATAAAGGTCGGATGCTTAAGGAAAAAGCTGTGAAAAGCAATGTCGGTTAACACCGGTTTACGACGCTATCGCTCCTGCTCCCCGTTGGTGTTCTTTCCTTCGACGGGCTCAGGACGGTGAGCAAAGTCGAACCGCACCAACGGGGAACCAATGGTAGGTGAAAAAAACCGCCTGAAGTAAGAGATATTACTTTAAAGGAGATACAGATAAAATGATATCCGAAAAAGACAAGAACATAATATTGGCTTACGCAAAAAAGTATAAGCTGGAAAAAGTTATCCTTTTCGGCTCATCCAAAGAAAGGATGGATGCAAAAGATATAGATATAGGTGTGAGAGGTATAGCTCCTAACTTATTTTTTGATTTCTGTTGGGAGTTATATAGAGATTTATCTAAACCTGTGGATGTTATTGACCTAAGCCAAGATTGCTTATTTAACAGACTAATAGAAAAAGAAGGTAGGGTGTTATATGGCTAATATAAAAGAAAAAGTCCAGGCGGAGATGGAAAATATTACAAAGGTTTTAATTGAATTAGAAAGGGTGAAAGATAGACCCAACAAAGAACTTGTAGTTCTTGTCGGAATAGGAGCATATCTTCAAAATATCTATACAGGGATGGAAAGCATTTTGAAACAATTATTATTGCATAAGAACCTATCCATACCCGACACCCCCACATGGCACAAGGATTTATTGGATTTGGCGGTTGAACACCATTTCATAACGAAGAAAACCGCCGACAGAATAGGCAAGTATCTATTTTTTCGTCACTTCTTCATGCATGCTTACGGTTTTCTTATAGATGAAGACAAATTGAAGCCTCTGATGGATAACATCTCTGAGATTTGTTTGGAGTTTAAGAGAGAAATAGATAAGTATCTCTCAAAGATTGCAGAATGAACTCTTGCTTCCCATTGGTGTTCTTTCCTTCGACAGGCTCAGGACGGTGAGCAAAGTCGAACCGCACCAACGGGAAAACCCACTCCCTTAGTCCCCCTCTCCACACGTGAGGG
>JALHUP010000187.1 GCA_022866585.1 Candidatus Zixiibacteriota bacterium
GGCGCAGAGTAAAGCGGCTCCCAATCTTCAGGGTGAATACAAATACGATTTTGCCGACTATGCGGAGATGACTCCACTTCTTAAAATGTATACTCTGGGACACAAGATCGACATGGCCCCCATAAAAGGAGACGGTCTAAGGTACCACGGCTGTTCACCTATCATAAGTCTTTTAAGGGATAAAGGATTGATTGACACCATCGCCTATCCTCAGGACGAAAAATACGTATTTGAGCGGGCTAAGTGGTTTATCCAGACGGAGGGGTTCTTGCCCGCTCCAGAGTCTGCCTACAGCGTTGCCTGCGCTATCGACCAGGCGCTTGAGTGCAAAAAAAGTGGGGAGAAAAAGGTAATCGCCTTCAATATTAGCGGACATGGGTTTCTAGACATCCCCGGTTACAGAGAAGTGCTGAATTTAAAGTGAGGGAGGATATGAGATTAGATGATGTGGTCATCACCAAAGCCATAGTAGAAAACTTCTGCAAGAAATTCTTGGAATATTCCGAGATGGATGTTGCCATTGCCGGAGCAGGTCCAGCTGGACTTTGTACCGCCTATTATTTGGCAAAAGCAAAAGTGAAGGTGGCGATCTTTGAAAGAAAACTTTCCATTGGTGGTGGTATGTGGGGAGGAGGAATGATGTTTAATGAACTGGTGATAGGTGAAGAGGGGAAAAGAATCTTAGATGAAATTGAGGTCAGCTATAAAAGCTATCAGAAAGGATATTATACCGCCGATGCTGTTGAATGCATCTCCACCTTATGCTCAAAGACGGTAAAAGCTGGAGCAAAAGTGTTTAATCTCATGAGCGTTGAAGATGTGATGTTAGAGGATGAGAATATCTGTGGGTTGGTTTTGAATTGGTCCGCAGTGGAATTGGCGGGGCTTCACGTAGACCCGTTGACTATCCGCGCAAAATACCTGGTGGAGGCGACCGGTCATCCCGCAGAATTGGTGAAGATAATAGTTAAAAAGATTGGACCCAAGCTTTTTACCTCCACCGGAGACATTGTCGGAGAAAAACCGATGTGGGCGGACCGGGGAGAAAAAGAGGTGGTGGAAAATTCAAAGGAGGTCTTTCCCCATGTGTATGTGGTGGGGATGGCGGCTAATGCGGTCTATGGCTCCTATAGAATGGGACCGATCTTCGGAGGAATGTTACTCTCAGGAGAAAAAGTAGCGAAGGAAATCATAGCAAAATTAAAAAAGCAAAGATAAAAATTCAAGATTCAAAATCAAAAACCCTAAACAGTGATTCAAACATCTTGAGAAGAAATATCTAAGAAAGGGGAATAGTCGTGCTTAGAATTCTTTCTTTTGTTTTATTGATCTTACTCGTTTCAGTCATTATTATTCAGGCACTTCCAGCAGAAAATCAACCCGAACAAACATCACAAGTGTCCGCTATAACTGATACTTCAAAAGAGACTTCATCGCAGACGATGCAGTCGGAACTGGAGAAAAAAGAGCGTCTGGAAAAAGCTATCGAGTATCAAAAGGCAAAAAATATTCATTATTTTGTGGATCAAGGCTATACCATCCTCTTCTTAGTTTTGTTTCTATTCTTAGGAATCTCAACTTACCTCCGAGGCCGCATTGAGAGGATCACCAAAAAACGATTTTGGGTTGTGGCATTCTATACCCTTTTATTTCTTATTCTAACATTTATTGTCGGATTTCCATCCAGCTATTATGGCTTCTCTTTAGAACATAAGTATGAATTGTCTAACCAGACCTTCTTTCAGTGGCTGGGAGAACAGCTCAAAAGTTTGTTCGTTCTTGCCATTATTGCTCTGATTTCAGTGGAAGGGGTATATCTGGCTTTGAAAAAAGCGCCTCGAACCTGGTGGATCTACGTCTCAGTGGTCTTCATATTTTTCACCGTGGTCATGGTGAATTTAGCGCCGGTTTTGATAATGCCACTTTTTAATAAATACACCCCTTTGCCGGAAGGTGAGCTGAGAAGCAAGCTGGTGAATTTGTCCCATAAAGCGAATGTCAAGGTCGAGGATATTTTCACCATGGACGAAAGCAAGCAGACCAAGACAGCAAACGCCATGTTCACCGGATTGGGCAACACCAAAAGAATCGTATTGGGCGATAATTTGATAGATGAGTTTACTCCGGATGAGATCGAAGTGGTGATCGCGCATGAGATGGGACATAATCTTCTGCATCATATCTGGAAATTTATCCTTCTTTCTTCCATCAGTGCAGGTATTGGTTTTTTCCTCATTCATCTTTCTGGAGGAAAAATCATCAATAAATTCAGAAATAGATTAAAAATCGAAAATATGGCGGATGTAGCGGGATTGCCGTTGTTGTTTTTGATTTTCATAGTGTATGGCATAATTACCATGCCCATAGGTCCAGCTTTTTCCAGAGTGATGGAAAGGCAGGCGGACAAATTTGCCCTGGACATGACCCACAATAAGGAAGCCTTTATCTCCGCCATGAACGAATTAGCCTATATCAATCTATCTGACCCCAATCCCAGCCCGATAATCGAATTTTTGCTCTATGACCATCCACCAATATCCAAACGGATAAAGTTTGCGCAAGAATATGAGTTTTGACAATAATTTCTCAACAGATTAACCAGATGAACGGAGAATTTTCTGGAGTGTCTCGCTTTAGCGAGACCTAAAACCTATTACAAGACAAGGATCGCTCTTATGGTTCGCCTGAAGGCGAACACTCCAGCTACTCTTTCCAGATAGTTTTTCAGAGTTCTCAAACTGGTACGCGGAGATTTTTTATGAGAGGAAAGACCATAATTGAAAAAAATCTTTCTAGGGCGTCGGGGAAAGACGTCTTTGCCAACGATCGGGTGTGGGCGGAGGTGGATCTGGCAGTGATTCGGGATTTCGGGGGTCCCAATGCGGTTTTGGAGTTTGATAAGTTTACTGACAACGGTAAGGTCAGAGATCCAGATAAGATTGCCATAACCTTCGACTATCAAGCTCCAGCCAAAGATATGAAGGTGGCGCAAAATCAGGCTTTGTGTAGAGAGTTTGCAAAAAGGCAGGGGATAAAGAATCTCTTTGATGTCAATTGGGGAATCGGACAACATGTGCTTTTAGAAAGGGGCATGATTAAGCCGGGATCGGTGGTGATCGGGACCGATAGCCACATGAATCTTCTGGGATCAGTGGGATCATTTGCCTCCGGAGTCGGAAATACCGACATTGTAGCCGCATGGTATTCAGGAAAACTGTGGTTCAGAGTGCCTGAGAGCATTAAGGTAATTTTCAAAGGGAAACACAAGGAGCCAACTTCGGCAAAAGATTTGACTCTCAGGTTCGTCAAAGAGATCGGAATGGACAAACCAAATTACAAATCACTGGAACTTTGCGGCGAGCCAATCGATAATCTCTCCTTAGCTGGACGCCTTACTTTAGGAAGTATGATGACAGAGATTAACGCCAAGATTGCCTTCATTCAGCCGAGTGGTGAGCCGTTGGAATTTTTGCGACAAAGATGCGGAGACGAACTTGAGATCCTCACCTCAGACAAAGATGCTAACTTTGTGGATGAGATGGAAATCGACATAGAGAAATTAGTCCCTCAGATCGCTTGCCCTCATAGCCCGGATAACGTCAAACCAGTGGAGGAGGTCGAAGGGACACCATTCAATGAAGGGTTCATTGGTTCTTGCACCAACGGAAGGTTGGAGGACTTCAAGTCGGCGGCAAGGATTTTAAAAAAGGTGGGCAAGATTCATCCACAGGTAAGATTGATCGTTACTCCCGCAACCAAAGAAGTAGCTATGGACATGCTTAAAGCAGGGCTCTATCAGATCTTCATGGGCGTGGGAGCCATGGTGACCAATCCTGGTTGCAGTCTTTGCACGACAGGGCATCATGGAGTGTTGGGAAAGGGAGACATTCTTTTGTCCACCTCTAATAGGAATTTTCTGGGCAAACTGGGAAAAGGAGTGGAAGTTTATCTTTGCAGTCCAGCCACGGTAGCCGCCTCGGCGGTGGAAGGGAAAATAACAGATCCGAGAAAATACTGGTAAAAGCGTCCCAAGTCCAAAACTCAAATTTAAGCCTGAATCTTGAATACTTGAATGAAAGGCACATTAGTTAACACAGCTACCGTCATCTTAGGAAGCTCGGTGGGGCTTTTGATCGGAGCAAGAATTTCGGAAAAGATCAAGACCATAGTGATGCATGCTTTGGGTTTGGCTACCCTTTTAATTGGTTTTAAGATGGCTTTTAAAACTGAGAATATTCTTTTGATTATAGGGAGTTTGGCGATCGGAGGGATCATTGGAGAGATTTTGAAGTTAGAAGAAGGCTTGGAAAGAGTTGGTGATTTCATCAAAAGGAAGGTAAAATCTGAATCGGGAAGTTTCGTCTTGGGATTTGTCACCTCCAGCTTGGTCTTCTGCCTCGGTCCCATGACCATTGTAGGATCGATTCAGGATGGGGTGAGTGGAGATGCAATCGTCTTATATGCGAAATCGCTCTTGGATGGCTTTGCTTCGATGGTTTTCGCCTCCAGCTTAGGTGTGGGCGTATTGTTTTCCTCTCTGACCGTTCTTTTGTTTCAGGGAGGTCTAACCCTTTTAGGGAGTCGCCTGTCGTTTTTGTTAAGACCTGAGGTTTTAAATGAATTAACTGCTACCGGGGGGCTGATCATTGTGGGGATCGGAATTTACCTTTTAGGGATAAAGAGAATTAAAGTGGGAAGTTTCCTACCCGCTTTGGTGGTGGCAGTGATTTTCGCCTTGATTTTTAAGTAATATGACATATTACTCTTTCCCTCTTCCCTGAAGGAGAATCGTATCAGAAAAGATTCCGTTTTATTGGATTAAAATTAAGAGCCAGCTTTTGCATCCTACAAAACGTATAAAAGTGAAACTTCAAAAAGGAGGGAGATTTTATGTCGCCTTTAACTATGGAAGCAAAGATTTTGGATTTAAGGCCTAAACATGTTTTAAAAAATTTGGGGAGCAAAAGCAAAGTCTGTCTTTTGAACTCTCATGACATCTTCAAAGTTTTAAGGGATGAAAAAGTTATCATTATGGCCTGCAATGCCCGGATAAAACATGTGATTTCCGGAATAATGCGAGCCGCCGAAGATTTGAATTCTGTTGTAGCCTTTGAGCTGGCTAAAACAGAGGGAAGTGTGGAGGGAGGGTATACCGGACAGACTCCTCAAATGTTTTTTGAAACAATAATAGAATATGCAGAGGAAAGAAAATTTTCCAAGCCCTTTTTCATTCACGGTGACCATACCACGGTCAAAGACACCACTTCCGAAGCCTTCCAATCCGCCAAGGAACAGATTGAAGCTGAACTTAAGGCGGGCTATGCCTCAATTGCCATTGATGCTTCTTTTAATGAATTAGAAGATAACATAAGAATAACCAGTCAACTTGCCACCCTTATTCTCCCTTATGATTTAGGTCTGGAAGTGGAGGTGGGGGAGGTAAAATCCGCAGGATCCGTAGGACAGGCAGGGCAGGAGGCTACCATCACCACGGTCGAAGAAGCCACCAATTTTATCAATGGATTGGAAGACAATGGGATTCATCCAGACCTTTTGGCGATCAATAATGGATCTAAACATGGAAATTATCTGGAAGGTGAAAAGATTTTCATAGATTTGGAAAGAACAGGTGAAATTTTCAATGCAATCAAACCCAAAGGTATTTGCATAGCCCAACACGGAATCACAGGGACACCATTGAATGTAGTAGGTCAATTTGCGGACTATGGAATTCGCAAGGGAAACGTGGGAACTGAATGGCAAAATATTGCACACGAATTTCTGCCAAAAGATTTAATGGATCAGATGAAAAAGTGGGCTCAAGAACACAAAAAAGACATAAAATTTGCTACCAAGGAGTTCAAAGAGGATATAGATTCCATTCCCCCAAAGAATGTCAAACAAATAGAAGAAAAGGCTTACCAAACCGCATGTTCTTTCATTACTGCTTTCAGAGCTAAAAACTTAGCCAGTTTGGTCAAAGATAAATTACTAAGTGAAATATAAACGTGCAAAAATGGTTACGCATCCTCGATTCTTACATTCTACTCGACTATCTCTCACTCTTGCCCTCTCCCCATAGGGGAGATGCGTATGCTACTTTGTCAATTAAATAACGGTTGCATCTTTGGGTTTCGTTTTAGGAGGTTACGGCCTCGGTTACGTGTCGTTTAAAGAGTCATGGTCACACGTCTATTCGTATAAATGCATACGCATCGTTTAAAATACGACGGACGAAACCGACAGACGGGATACGCGATACGTAGCCGAAACCCAAACCTCTAACCAATAAACGTAGAAACCTTATTTTGTAGACACGGCAGTATGCACTCATACGAGGGGATGCGGTGAGGAGGCAGCTTTGTATTTGAATCTATGTTCAGATTTGTTCCACTTCGGTTCAACAAAAAATGCTTGACAAAATCGATTTTTTCCGTATAATAGAGGATAAAATTGAAAGAGAGGATGAGCCTATCGGAAATAGTTAAAGGGTTTTGTTTAGGTGTTAAAAACTTTTCAGCCAATTGAGAAAAGCTGGAAAAAATGGACTAAAAAGAAGTATAGCTATAAGCCCGATTTTGCTTTTGAGTCAAAAACCCTTTAACTTATTCGCATGAATGCTTCTCATAGGTTTGTCCTGCCGAGTTGCTTCAGGGTTTTATATCCAGACTCACTCGGCTTTTTTATTTAGAGTGAAGCAGCAAACTAAAGGATACGGAAATTGATAGCCAAGAAATTTATTATTTTTGTATCTTTATCTGGTTTCTTAGTTTCTTTCTTTTGTGGGGGAAAAGCCTTTTCTGTTTCGGAATATGATGAAATTGAGGTATTAAAATCGGATCAAGAGGGTGTAGTTTTCAAGTATTCTGTTCCAGAACCTACTCTTGCGAATGTGAGGACAAATGGAATCGATTTTGATCAGATAAGTATTGATAAATGTGTTCTCTCCGATTCACCGGGAGAACCTCAGTTGCCGGTGAGAATAGTGGTGATCGGGGTTCCACCGGAGGCGGAGATTGAAGTCGAAATTTTAGTGGGGGAATCTGAAGAACGATCGGGGGTGAATCTAACTTCGCCTCTCAAAATAGAAAAAAGTGACAAAAGCCGGTTAGGGTATGAAGTATCATATCAGGGATTAGATAAAGCCTTTATGCTGGACCGATTCTTCCCGGAAAAGATAGTTGCTTTGGAGACTCCAACCTTTTTAAGGAACCAAAGAATAGTAAGGCTTAAAATCTATCCGATTCAATATAACCCTCAAAGGAAAACCATTAGATACCATCCACAACTTACTATTTCGGTTCGTTTTTTAGGGGAGACAAAAGAACCCCAAAGAACGGAGAAAGACCTTTTTGAAAAAATCTATCAGCATCTCTTGTTGAACTATGAGGAGTCCAAAACCTGGAGAAGGACCGAGGAGAGGCGGAGTTTTTTCAAGCCAGGAAAGGTTTTTCCGTTTGGCGATTCGGAAAATTGGTATAAGATCATAGTCAGGGAAAATGGGATTTATAAAATTGATCGAACCATGTTAATTCAAGCTGGGATACCGGTAAATGAAATCGATCCCAGGACTTTTCGGATATTCAGCGGGGGCGGAAAAACATTGCCCTTGGAAAATTCCAACTCCTTTTTGGAGCTTTCCGAGTTGTCGATTTTCGTCTCCGGAGAGGATGATGGCAAATTCGACTCGGATGGTTTCATCCTCTTCTATGGTTGGTCGGTAAATGATTGGGATTATGACTCCACGGGAAACCAAGCCAGCTTTTACACTAATCCATTTACCTATGATAATATTTTTTGGCTCACCTTTGGTGGAGAAACTTCATTTAAAAGGATGGGAATCAAAAATGGTGACTTGAAGGAGCCAGATCCCTTCCCCTCTTATAAGTTCAAGTCTCGAGTGCATGTGGAACAAGACAAGGAACAGGCAAACTACCGCGATTGGTATTGGTTGAAGACCGCCTCTGTCCGGATGTTTTTGAGCTTGCCCGGGGCGGATTCAAACGATAGCAATTTGCTAAAAGTTCGGACTGCTTCGGTGGGAAAAGTTGGCATTCGGGTCAACCAGGATCCCGCAAAGATAATCGATTCGCTTTCCTCATACACCTTCAGGGTTGCCTCCACCTCTGCCTTCCATGGCGGCATTGTAGACACTCTGGATTTCTCCTTTTCGGATACGGTTTTTTTGGATTATTACGAGGTGGAATATTGGCGAAAATTTGAGTGTCACGACAGACAGCTCTTCTTCGAAAGCCCGGAAACCCAGAAGGTGGTCCAATACGAAATCTCCAATTTATTTTCGCCCCAGATATACGTTTTTGATGTAACGGACAAATTCGAAGTCCAGCTGTTCGACGACCTTCAGATTGATACAGTTGGTGGGGAGGCTAAATTTCAAGATAGCGTCAAAATGGATTCCAAATCGAGATATTACTTGGTGGATCAAAGCAAACTCAAAAAACCGGTTAAGTTATTTTCAGACCAAGGATCCGATTTAAGGAATGCTGATAATCAAGCTGATTTTTTGATAATAACCCACTCTGATTTCTATGATCAAGCTCGAAGCTTGAAAAGCTGGAGAACTTCATTCAACCAGATGGTGGTGAAAGCCATTAAGGTTGAAGATATATATGATGAGTTCTCCGGAGGGCTTTTTGATCCGGCGGCTATCCGGGACTTCTTGAAATATGCTTATCAAGAATGGCGAAAGCCAGCACCTGCTTTTGTCCTATTGGTGGGAGATGGGAATTACGACTTCAAAAATAACTTGGGCACCGGTGTGCCAAACTTCATTCCTCCGTTCACGTTAGATCCTTCCTTCTCCGACGACATGTATGTATTGTTTGGAAACACTCTTGGTATGATCATCAGCCGAGTGCCGGTAAGGTCTGAAGGTGAGGCCGAGGTGGTGGTGAATAAGATTATAGGCTATGAAAGCGAGCCAGAATTTGGGACCTGGAGAAATCTGATCACTTTGGTGGCGGATGATGAGTGGGTCAAAATCGATGAAATTGATCCCTTGTGGATGTTTCATACCCGTGATGCCGAAACCTTAGCCAAATCCCATGTTCCCCCATCTTTTGATCTTTCTAAAATATACCTGATGGAGTACCCCTTTGATCAAAATGGAGAAAAGCCACAGGCGGAGGAGACTATTATCAATGGCTTCAATTCCGGCTCTTTGATCGTCAACTATATAGGACATGCAAATCCGGACGTATGGGCACATGAGAAGGTATTCAAAACAGCTCAGGATATTCCCAAACTTAATAATAAGAGAAAGCTTCCCTTGGTCTATATGGCGACCTGTCTCACTGGATTCTTCTTCAGCCCTTATACCGAAGGGATGGCAGAGGAATTATTAAGAGCGGAGGAAAAAGGAGCTATCGCCACCATCTCAGCCGTTTTGAAGGTTACCGCTGAACCCAATGTCGCGCTGAACTACAAGGTCTATGATCTTTTACTGTATGATTCTCTTTCCGTGGGGGAAGCCCTCTTCATTGCCAAAGTCGACAGAAAGCTAAATGACAACGATAGAGAATATGCCCTCTTTGGAGATCCGGTCATGAGACTGGGGATGCCCGGCTTGGAGGTTAAACTTACCCAGGTAACTCCAGATACCCTATCAGCTTTGAGCTTGGTAAATATAAAGGGAGAGGTTCGGGAAAGGGGAGGGGATTTAAACACCAATTTTAATGGGAAGGCTTGTATTTTGGGTTTTGATTCCCAAAGAAAAAATATCCATGAGATAAAGACCAACGCGGGATCAAACCATGTGAGTTATGATCTTCCCGGTTTGGTTATTTTTCGAGGAGAAGCCTTGGTGGAGGATGGCAGATTCGATGCTAACTTCGTGGTGCCCAAAGACATAAGCTATGGAGGCAATACAGGGAGAGTTAGCGTTTACGTTTTTAATGAAAATCGAGATGGAGCTGGCGCGCAAGATTCTTTGGTTATCCTGGGTTCGGACACGACCGTGGTGGATACAACAGGACCCGAAGTAACTATCAGTTTTGAGGAAAATCCGAATTTCCTGGAAGGGGATGTAATTTTACCTTCCGCCACCTTACATCTTTCGATCACCGATGAGCATGGGATAAATATCACCGGCGAGTTGGGACATGGAATTACTTTGGTCCTTGACCAGGATTATCAACACGAGTTCGATTTGACCAAAAACTTTCAATATGATCTGGGAAGCTTCCAGAAAGGTGGACTTTCTTACCGGTTGCCCAATTTGTCCGAGGGGGGACATGTTTTAAGTATTAAAGCCTGGGATAATGCTAACAATTCGTCTTTGGTCTCGGTGAGAGTGGAGGTGAGGGCGCAAAAGGAATTTGAGCTTACCCAGGTGATGAATTATCCCAACCCCTTCTCTAAAGAGACGAACTTTTATTACCACCTCTCTTCAAGTGCGGAGCGGGTGGAGATAGAGATATTTACCTTAGCAGGGAGATTGATCAAGCACCTCCCCAATGCCTCCAAAGAGGCTGGGATAAACTTTTCCACCACCTGGGATGGAAAGGATCAGGATGGGGATCAGGTGGCGAATGGCGTTTATATTTATAAGGTGACGGCGGAAGGCAGAATAGATGGTGAGGCAAAAAAGAAGGAGGTTTTCGGCAAAGCGGTGGTATTACGATAGCCAATTATCTTTTTTTAATTGTTGCCGATTTTAAACAAAGAGATTATATTAGTTAAAAGGTTAAAAGGTTTGAAAGTTGGAAGGTCCAAAGTCGACTTCTTTCACCTTCCTCCTTTAACCTTACATCAGATTTTGTAAAAAAGAATCATTTTAGGAGGTTTTTTATGAGGAAAATCGTTTTGCTCCTATTGCTTTTAGGAATGGTGATTACACTTAGCTCACCCTCGAGGGCGGATGTGAGCAGATCCGGGGTTTTGTTTTTAAGGATAGCCGCCGGTGCCAGAGCAGCTGGAATGGGGGAAGCTTTTGTTTCCATCTCAGACGATGCCACCGCTACCCACTGGAACCCCGCTGGCTTGGGAGTATATCCTTTGTCTTCTATCTTTTTGGAGTATCCATTTCCCGCAGGCTTCAAGGCAAAATCGATGGCCTTGTTGAGGAATGATATCCCCGAGATGAACTACAAACGTTATGACATCTGGGCTCTTTCGGATATTGATTTAATTACACTTTCTGGAGGGAAGTGGAGCAATTATGAAAACTACGCCACCTCTTTTGGGGAATCAGCAGAGAGCATCATCAGAAAATACACCCAGGAGAAGGATGAAGAGGGGGTAGCAAAGATGGTGGAGATCACGGCATCATTTAATAATTCGGTTAGCAAGGATTCGCTTGTGGCTTTGAAGGAGAGAGTCCTGAGAAGCTTGTCCCCAGATTCTGGCTTTTTTGCAAAGCTCTCCTCGTCCTGGGAAACTCTTTTGGAAGCCTGGGATAAGTGCCTTTTGAACTCCAAAGAGCTTTCGAATTTGGCAGAGCGGATAAATGATTTTTTGTCAGATAACAGCCTCTCTCCCAGAGAGGTGGAACAGATTTCCTTGATCCTGTCCCAAACCATCGGGAAAAGACTACCTGAGACTTTAAAGATTCCCTATCAGGTTCTCT
The DNA here is from genome assembly GCA_022866585.1 of Candidatus Zixiibacteriota bacterium. Lineage (GTDB taxonomy): Bacteria > Zixibacteria > MSB-5A5 > MSB-5A5 > SM1-73 > SM1-73. The sequence continues at coordinate 11,588 of JALHUP010000187.1, forward strand.
TTTCTGATACCCTCACCGCCATTGCCTCTGAGGGGGATCTGCTTTGGGTGGGGACAAAGAAAGGTCTTTTTACTTTCGACCGCAAACAGTGGAAAAGATATGAGCAAAAGGACGGGTTGCCCTCAGATTTTATCACCACCATACTTCCGATCTCCAAGAGATTAGTTTGGGTGGGGACCGATCAGGGGATAGCTAAATTTGACGGAGTGAATTGGAGCATCTCCCCCTTCGGAGAAGACTTAACTGACAAGCGCGTGGTGGAGATTGCTAACCTGGGAGAAAGAGAATTTTGGGCGGCTACCCCAAAGGAATTGTTCAAGCTTGATGGAGAAACCTGGCAACCCCATGAGAGATACGTTTTCAAAATCGGCGATGATCTAGAGAAAGTAGTCAAGAGATTTTTAGGAACGGAAGATGAGAAGAAAATTTCCCAGGCTATTGACTTTGTAAAGAATTACAATGCCCTCCAAGACTCCAGTTTAAGCCCGGGTCAAGAAATCAATCTTCCCTTTGGCTTAGCCATAAACGCAGAGATTACCGCCCTGGTTATTGATGACCGTCACAATGTATGGGTGGGAACGAATTGGGGACTTAAAAGATATACTGAGAATGGATGGAGCACTTACGGATATAGGCTCTATACCGCTAGCGAAGGGGATGACGTGAAGAAGGTGGCGGAGAAATTTTTGGGATCTGGGGATGAGGAACGGATTGAAAAGCTTTCCCAGATGATCATGGAGTATAACCATCTGGACTCTGCCAAATTGGAACCGGGGCAGAAGTTTTATGTGTATCATAATGCCACCGGAAGTCACATTCTCTCCTTAGTAGAGGCAGGGGGAGATCAACTTTTTGTGGGGTCCGAATACGGCACGTTGAGGTGGGACGGAAACGAGTGGGGTCGGTATTATCACTCCGGTTTGGAAAGAGCCGAAACCCAAAAGATTATTTATCGGGATGGAGAACTCTGGTTTGCCACCCCGGAAAAGGTAGTGGTTTACGCCCACGCCAAAAGGGAGTTGACCTTGATGCATTCTAACTGGCTTCCGGAGTTAGCTCCAGACCTATATTATGAGTATCTTTCCTACGTCCAACATACGGAAGGGTGGGGGACAGTCGGAGCTAATCTCACTTTTCTCTCTTTAGGGAGAAATGTGAGAACAGATGAGTTAGGGAATGAGAAGGGTACGTTTGATAGCTATGAGATGGCTTTTGCCTTTTCTTATGGCACCAAATTAAATCCCAACTTATCTACTGGGCTCTCCGCCAAAATCATCTATAGTCACCTGTCCGATCAAGGAGCCGGAATGGAGAGAGGCAAAGGATCAGGTTCCTCTTTTGCTCTGGATATGGGGCTTTTGTATCACATAAAGAGATTCAGCCTAGGAACCGCTCTGACCAATTTAGGACCCAATATTGCCTATATCGACTTAAATCAATCAGATCCTCTACCTCGCAATCTGGCAGTTGGCTTTGCCTACCGAATAGTCGATACTCCTTTTAATCGCTTGACCGCTACCTTCGAGGTGAATAAGGAGCTGGTGGGGGTCCAACTCAAAGATGATCCCAGCACCGAGGTAAAGGAAGGAATCGGGAACGAGCTCAAAGAGGCAATTGAAAATATGGGGATTGAATATTGGTATGGGTCTTACGTCTCCTTGAGGGCTGGATATGTGTATGATCAAGTCGGAGATGTCAAGAATCCTACTTTCGGGGCAGGGTTGCAATATGGCATATTCCGATTCGATTTCGCCTATATACCCTCCTCCAAAACGTCGGCTTTATCCAACACCATGCGGTTCTCCATGACCGGAAGGTTTTAGTAGCCACCAGGCAGATGAAAAAGGGAGTGCATCAGCTTGCTGATGCTTTTAAAAAACAGCGAAAGCCCCGCAAAGCGGGATCTTCGCTTCGCTCCAACAAGCTTTCGCACTCCGAGATCATTTTGCTTTGTGGATTTTGGAGAAATATCGTTTTGCGAATTCACATAACTTCTTTATCTTTATTAAAGCTCTTAATTAAAGCCTGTCTTTTAATTTTCTGTATGGCAGCTCAAGGGTGGGGAAGCTCGGAGAATATTCTACCCGTGAAAAAAGTAACTCAACCACAATTGATTGAAAAATCTTTTGTGAATCATAAAGGTAAGGGATTCAAAAGTGATGTATCTCAAAAAAATCTGCTCCATTTGAAAAGAGAACATCCTTACTCCCTCCCCATTTTAGCCAAACCACATATTTCGTATACTGAGACTTTAAAGGTTTTGGGGATAAGGGTGGAATTCCAAGAGGAAATCCCAGATGATCCTAAAACCACGGGAAATGGACTTTTCGATATGCGAACCCAAGAGAAGTTCCTTCAAGATGAAGGACACGCTATCGATCCTTCTCCTCACGATACCTTGTATTTTAAGAAGCACATTTTGGCTCTGCATAATTATTGGTGGACGGTTTCAAAAGGGAAATTAGCCATAGAGGGAGAGATTTATCCCAAAAGCGAAACCTTGGCATATCGACTCCCTCATTCAATGTCTTATTATGGGGCACCCGATTCCTCTCTTTCCGGTAAAGTTGAAATGTTGCGACAGTTTTTTCATGATTCTTTCAATCTGGCGGATTCACTTTCAAGGTATGGCGATCCTTCAATTTATAGGATAGATTTCCAAAACAAAAAATATGACAGTTTTGTAATCTTTCATGCTGGTGCGGATCAGCAAGGAGATTTAGGAGCGCTGGTTGCTCCGACCCCAGGCGATCTTTTCACTGGTTTCATCGTGTTGGGAGACACGGTATATGTTGAAGGGGATGTTATTACCGAAGGGCTTTTCATGCCTGAGACAGAGTCGCAAGATAACCGTGTTACCGCGCTAAATGCCGTCTTTGCGCACGAGTTCGGGCATCAGTTAGGCTTGGTCGACCTTTATAACAGTCAAACCTTCATGACCCAGGTGGGCGACTTTTCGCTTATGGACAATAATTTTGCGGATGTGGGGGTGGATGTGGGCTATGGAGGCTACGTCTCCGGAGTATTGCCTGCGTATCCGGATGCCTGGAGTAAGGCATTTCTGGGATTTATCCAACCGGAAGAGATAAAAGACCAAGAAGACATTAGGCTTTTTGCCTCGGAGATGCTAAGGGATGATCTTCAAACCATCAAAGTTCCCATAAATTCCGAGGAATATTTTCTGATAGAAAACCGTCAGGTGGACTTGGACGGCGATCATACCAGCGGACTCAGGGCAGATAGCGTGACCAATGTGATCTTGGGTCCGGTGGACTCAGAAAAAAATTACAATCGGGAATATGACTGGCTTTTACCCGGATCTGGAATTTTGATCTGGCACGTAGATGAAGGGGTGGCGTATTTAGATTATGATGGCGATGGGGTGAATAACTTTTGGGGCAACGATCTCCAACTGGATAAAGACCGACGCTTCCTCACCATCGTGGAGGCGGATGGAATTATAGATTTTGGCGGTGATTATTATACCGGTTATGGGCGAAAAGAAGATTTATTTTACAAGGGCAACAACACTGCCTTAACCCCTTATACTTTTCCTTCCAGCAAAAGTCAAAACAAATCTAACACCCATATCTGGATCACCAATATCGGTCATTCGGATACCGTGATGAGCTTGGATATTTCACAGGACTGGCAGCAAGCCGGTTTCCCCCAGAAGATTTTTCCCGAAACCAACATAAGTTCTTTGGTATATGCAGATGTGGACAACAATGGAAATACCGAAATCTTCGCCTCTTCAGATAGGTTTATATATGCTTGGGGTCCTGGAGGGACAAAATTGATTCCAAACAACAATCTTTTCGGAATAATTGAGCTGAATGGCGACACCACTTATTTGCCTTTAGCCATATTTGCTGAATCTGATTCAGCCTTTTTCGGACCGCCCTCTTTGGGCGATTTGAATGGAGACGACACTTTAGAGGTGGTGGCGGCTACGGTGGATGGAAGAGTTTATGCCTGGCATCCTTACGATTTGAATAAAGACGGAAGAGCCGATCTTTTGAATGGTTTTCCGCTACAATTAGGAGGACATCTAAGAGCAAAAATTTTAGTGGCACCAATAATTGCGAATTTCGATTCGGGGGTGTCGGATCGGGAGATACTTGTGTCTGCTGAGCCTACCGGTGACCCCTCGAGGATCATCGTCATTTCTTATAAGGGCAAAATTATATACTCCTCCTCCACTCCCAATGAAGTAAATGTTATTGGTTTGGCAACTACGGACAGCAACAAGATTAACTTTGTATTAAAGCAGCCTGATTTAAATTACGTGATTCTTTTTATTTGGCATGCGCTCGTTCCAGGGAGTTGGGGGGATGCAGGAGTTTGCTCGGACACAAAGCCTTTCCTTGTGGTGGGCGATATTAACAGGGATGGCAAATCAGAGGCGGTAGTCTGTTGTAGACAGCAAGGAACAATTCATGTATATGATCATGGCTTGCATTGCTTGGAAGGCTTTCCGTTATCGACAAATGAGCCGTTGAGTTCTGCACCTGTGTTGGGAGACATAGACAGAGACGGTTATTTGGAGATAATCGTGGCCTCAACAGACAAAATTTTTGCCTACAATTTCAATGGCACTCCGGTCCGCAATTTTCCTATCACCGTAAGTCATCCGGGTGGACCCACAGATTTAATAAACTCATCTCCAATTTTAGGAGATGTGGACGGGGATGGTTATCCGGATATAATCGTTGGCACGAAAGATAAACAGATTTTGGCTTACAATAAAGATGGAAATATGGTGGATGGATTCCCTCTCCCCGTGGGTGGAGCGGTAACTTCATCTCCCATCTTGTTGAATCTGGATAAAGATGTCAATGCTGAACTTTTGGTCGCCAGTGATGATGGTTTCATATGTGCCTGGGATCTTCCGGGAGAGTATAAAGAAGAGAGTTATCCCTGGACTCAGTTTGGCTATGATTGTGGTCATACCAATCATTTTCCCAAAGAAAGTTTACCACCCATGCCTCCTTTGGCTGGAGAGCTTTTGCCCACAAACTTGGCATATAATTACCCTAATCCTGCAAAAGATCAGACAAAAATTCGATATTACTTGAAAGAAAATGCGAAGGTTAATATAAAAATTTATGATCTATCGGGTATGTTGGTGGATGAGTTTTCCGCACCGGGAGAGGGGCAAACAGATAATGAATGCCCCTGGAATAGCTCCAAGTTCGCCAGCGGAGTGTATTTATGTAGAGTTGAGGCGAAATCGTCAAGTGAAAATAACGTAATATTTTTTAAAATAGCTGTGGTCAAGTAACTTCCCTCTCCC
>JALHUP010000188.1 GCA_022866585.1 Candidatus Zixiibacteriota bacterium
AGCATCCTGTTTTTTATCATGTTTATTTTTTCGGTTTTGCTTATCTGGTTGGACTATTCTTATCATTGGGTGAGTTTAACATCAAACGGACTGGTTTTTCAAAAAATAATTTGGAGAAAACTTGCCTTTTCAAAAGTATTTATAAACTGGAATGAGGTGGAAAAGGTGACCACCAGCGCTTATGGCTTTTTTAATCTTTTGAAATCGACCAAGATAGACGGCAAGAAGGACGAGTCTTTCATGGTTTTTTCGTTCATGGAGGACCATCTGCATTTTTTAAAAGATGTTACCCGAGAGGCAGAATCTGCCCAGATAAATAAACTTACCTTGGATTTATTGGCCGGGAGAGCGGATGTTTAATAATAAAAAAATAATCCTGATCTTTTTGATTTTGACCTTACTTCTTTTATGGGGTCAAGCGTGGGGTGAAGTGAGCATGGATTCCAAAGAGGTGGAACAGATAATATTCCAAGGTTTAGACTACCTGCATCAGGAAGAAGTCTTTAGAGCTGTGGACGAGTTTAAGAAGTTGATCGATTTTTTCCCCAACGATCCTATTGGGTATTTCTATGTGGCGGCTTCCCTTCAGACCATGATGGATGATTACAGAAACTATACCTATCAGGATGAATTTAATAAATACATGGATTTAGCCATAGAAAAGGGGGAGGAGAAAAAAAAGAAGGGGAATCTCACAGCTTATGATTGCCTCTACCTGGGAGGAGCCATTGGATACCGGGGAATTAATGAGGCCTTGACCGGTGATTGGTACCACGGTTTTATAGATGGATTGAGAGCAAAGGGGTATCTGGAAAAAGCGTTAAAACTTAATCCTGAGTTTTATGACGTATATTTCGGTTTGGGAGGTTATCATTTTTGGAAGAGCTTAAAAACAAGAATCTTCTGGTGGCTCCCCTTTGCCAAAGATAATAGACAGATGGGGATCAATATGATCAAACTCGCTATAGAAAAAGGGAAATATAGCCGAGAGGATGCAAAATTAGCTTTGGTTAGAATTTATGTAGAAAACAAGGAATATGAAAATGCTTTTGCCATGATTAACCAGCTGATTAAATCACAGCCCAATAAGCCCTTTTTGCTCTGGTTTTTGGGGAGGGCTCAAATGGAGACCAAAATGTATGCCGGCGCGATAAATACCTATCAAACCATGCTTAAGACCTTAATCGCCTCGCCATATTATCATCCCGAAGGAGAGGTGGAATGCCGATACAATCTGGCTTTGGCGTATTTTGAAAATAAAAATTTTGAGGACAGCCAAAAACAGATTGATGCCATTTTGGCTTTCAAAGAGAAATCTCAAGAGAACAAGAATATCAAACACTTTATCGAAGATGCCAAAGGACTAAGAAAAAAAATCAAAAAGCACGCATCCTGAATGGGACAAAGGTCTCGTTGGCCGGGGGTGCCCTCACCCCCGATGGCAAGACACAGAATTCGTGCCGAAGTTCGGGGGACGGTACCCCGAACTAACGAAAGACTTAAATTTTTGATAAGAAAATAAGAATCTTAAGGATTCATCCCGAAGGGGGTAAAGAGTAAATGATCCAACATAAAAAACTTCTTTTCTTGTTTCTTCTAATTCTCTTGTCTTCTTTCCCAAACCAGGCCGCCCCACAAAAATATCTTGACTATCAGAATGAGGAAATAAAAAACCTTTTTTATGAAGGGATAGATGCTTGCTTTCGGGAAGATTATCCTTTAGCCGAAGAGAAATTTAAACAGATCGTCTCCAAAGCTCCCCAAGACCCAGCCGGGTATTTTTTTAAAGCCATGCTTTATCAAGCTCAGATGGTCGATTATGAGAGCGATTATAAAGAAAAAGATTTCTATGAAAACATAAAAACTGCAAAAAAATATGCCCAAGAAAGAATCAAGAGCAATAAAAAAGATGCCTGGGCATATCTTTTTTTGGGGAATGCCCACGGGGCAAAAGCCATCTATGAAGCCAGAAAGGGGAACTGGTGGTCAGGGTTGAACAATGGACTTATGGCAAAATCTGCTCTGAAAGAAGCCGTAAAGCATGATCCTGGGCTTTATGATGCTTATGTGGCTTTGGGTTCTTATCATTATTGGGCGAGCGTGGTGACTAAAGCCTTATGGTGGCTCCCTTTCGTTGGTGACAGGCGCGAGGAAGGGATCGCTGAATTAGAACTTGCCCAAGAGAAATCAATCTATTCCCAAGATGCCGCAACCAATGGTTTGATCTGGATATATATAAACGAAAAAAAGTTCGATCAGGCTATAAATTGGGCTAACCGGATGCAAAACAAATACCCCCAGGGAAAATCTTTCTTGTGGGCATTGGCTACCGCATATTACGAAAAATTTGATTGGAAGGATGCCTTACTTTCTTATCAAGAGATAGCAAGAAAAATCCAATTAGAATTCCCGCCGAAGGCGGAAAGTGAGCAAAATGATCCAGTTTATAGTGAGCGAAGCGAATCTAAGAATTTGAACAACTATTACAACCTGATAGAGTGCAAATTTCACATAGCCAACTGCCTTTTTAACTTAGGAAAATTCAAGGAATGCATCTTAACCTGTGAGGAAATCCAAAGCTATCCCTTAGACGAAAGGACGAAAGACCGACAAAAGGATAAGCTAAAGGGAACAAAAAGGCTATGGGAGAAGTCTCTCAAAGTCCTCGGCAGGGGGGCTGAGAAGTAACTAAACTTCATAGTCTGGGTGTAAATACCCGGTAATAGAATTAAAGCATAAACTATAGAAGTTTCTGAAAGAATCCTTGACTTTGAAAGGGGAAGTGGCATAATTAAAATAAAAGAATTTTTATTCCAATGAAACTGTAGGGAATTCGTTTTAAATAATGTGGAATCAATTTCAGGTGAGGCTTTATGGATAAGTTCGTTATAGAGGGTGGAAAAAGATTATCCGGGACGGTCCAAATCGAATCCTCCAAAAATGCGGTTTTGCCGATTCTGGCCGCCTCTTTGTTGGTAGAGAAGGGGGAAACAATTATCAATAATGTTCCTAACCTGGTGGACGTGGATACAATGTTAAAGGTGTTGGAACATTTGGGAGCTAAAGTCAAAAGGGACAAAGTCGATAAGAAAGTTGTCATCATTGCGGAAGATCTAAAAAGCTTTGAAGCCCCATATGACCTGGTCAGAAAAATGCGAGCCTCCTTTTTGGTTTTGGGTCCCCTTTTGGCTCGGTTCAAGCAAGCAAAAGTCTCGCTTCCCGGTGGATGCGTTTTGGGTCCCAGGCCGGTGAACTTTCATCTTTCTGGATTTGCCAGGTTAGGGGCAAAGATTGATGAGGAGCGTGGTTATGTAGTGGCTTCCTGCGATCAGCTTTCCGGGAATGTGATCTGTTTTGACCGTCCCACCCATACCGGGACTGAAAATATCCTGATGGCTGCATGCTTGGCTTCAGGCAGGACCACCATTATTAATGCCGCCTGTGATCCTGAAGTGGTAGATTTGGCTGATTTTTTAAACCAGATGGGGGCAAAGATCAAAGGGGCAGGGACTTCAACCATAGAGATAGACGGGGTAAAAAAGCTTCAGGCACAAGAATATACTCCGATCCCGGATAGATTGGAAGCTGGCACTTTTATGATGGCCGCTTGTATCACCAAAGGATATGTAGAGTTGAAGAACGTCAATTTTGAGCATTTAAGCATGGTCTCCTTGAAGTTGAGGGAAATGGGGGCTGAGATCGAAGAAAACAGAAAGAAGATCAAGATAAAGGGACCCCAGAGGCTTAAACCGGTCTGGGTGACCACTTATCCGCATCCCGGCTTTCCTACCGACTTGCAAGCCTCCATAGTGGCCTTAGCTTCTGTAGCCTCGGGTACCAGCCAGATTCGGGAGACGGTATTCGAGGATAGATTCACCCATGTGATGGAGCTTGCCAGATTGGGTGCAGATATTAAGGTCTCCGGGGACAGAGCCACCATAAACGGCATGGCCCGGCTTAAAGGGGCCCAGGTTATGGCTTCAGATATCCGTGCGGGCGCAGGATTGACCCTGGCCGGCTTAGCCGCAGATGGAACCACTGAGGTCCTAAGGGTGTATCATATTGATAGAGGATATGGTCATTTTGAGGAGAAACTGGCTAAATTGGGCGCAGAGATAAAGAGGGTTAAAAGTTAGAAGTCAGAAGTTAAAAGTTTGAAAGTTGAAAAGTTAATTCATCAGTAGCTAAAGTATAATATCATATTGAGGTGCAAAAATTTAATTTTGTGTTGTTTTTCGAGCTTAGTCTGATTAAAGTAAATAAGAAATTGTGAGGAGAGGCAAATGAAGTCGAATTTTTTGAAAATAATTATTCTGGGTAGCATAATTTTGCTTTTAGTCTTTAATCTGGGAAACGCGCAAGAACCTTATTTCGGTAAAAACAAGGTCCAATATAAAATCTTCGATTGGTATTTCATTCAAACGGAGAATTTTAATATTTATTTTTATAAGGATGAATATCACTTAGCTAAGTTTGCGGCGGACGTTTTAGAGGATGCTTATCTGAAGGTGAAAGAGGAACTGCGGTATGATCTGAGCAGAAAAGTTCCAGTGATCATCTACAATTCCCATAACGATTTTCAGCAAACCAATGTCGTTTCCGATCTCATTGAAGAGGGAGTGGGAGGATTCACCGAGAGTTTCAAAAACCGGATGGTAATTCCCTTCACCGGGTCTTATGAGGATTTCAGACATGTCTTGCATCACGAGCTGACTCATGCGGTGACGTTTGACATGCTCTATGGAAATATCATAGGCTCCCTTCTTTCCCGCGAATATCTTTTTCAACTCCCCTTATGGTTTGCGGAAGGATATGCCGAGTATTCCTCCCGGGGAGGTTGGGATATCCAGGCGGATATGGTCTTAAGAGACGCCACCATAAACGGATATTCAGTTCCTCTGGACCAAGCGGGAGGGTATTTAGTTTACAAGGAGGGACAATCAGCCATTGGATACATCGTGAAAAAATACGGGGAGGAGAAGCTCTCTGAGATATTAAGCAAAGGCAAAGCTGAACTCTCTATGGATAAAGCCTTGAAATCTGCAATAGGAGTAGATACCAGAGGATTATCCGAGGAATGGATGAAATTCTTGAGAAAAGAATATTGGCCCGAAATCGCTTCTCGTTCTGAACCCAAAGACTTCGCCAAACAGTTGACCGATCATACCAAAGACGGCTCTTATATCAATGAAAGACCTGCCTTTTCACCTCAAGCGGACAGGTTAGCCATCTTTTCGGATAGAAGTGATTATACTGAAATCTATATAATTTCTGCCATAGACGGAAAGGTGATAGAAAGATTAGTTAAGGGAGAAAGATCAGGAGATTTGGAATCACTCCATTCTTATGTTAGTGGTCTCTCCTGGTCTTCTGATGGACAAAGTTTAGCCTTTGTCTCTAAAAGCCAAGGCAAGGACGTTTTATGCCTGATCCAGGTGAGAAATAAAAAAATCTACAAAAAACTTTCCTTCAATCTGAATGCCATGCGCTCTCCCTCTTGGTCACCCGACGGAGAGAAGATCGCCTCGGTGGGAATGAAAAATGGAAAGACCGATATTTACCTCTGTGATCTTAAGAGTAAGGAGGCAACCCAATTAACTGATGATTACTATGATGACGAGGATCCCAGTTTTTCTCCGGATGGCAAATTCATCGCCTTCAGCTCGGACCGCCCCATTTTATCTTTTGAAGATTCAGTAAATTACAAGAACAGTCATTACAATCTTTATCTTTATGACTTGAACTTGCAAAAGGTCATTTCGCTTACTGAAAATCAAGGTAATAACACTTCTCCCACCTGGTCACCGGATGGCAGAAAGATATGTTTCGTCTCGGACCGAAATGGAATTTACAATCTTTACGTTCTGGATTTGGACAGTTCTCTTACCATTCCCATAACCAACGTTTTGTCCGGCTGTTTTTCCCCCTCCTGGTCAAAGGATGGAGAAAAGATCGCCTTTTCTGCATTTCAAAAAGGGGGCTGGGACATTTTCTTACTGAAAGAGATTAAACCAGCCTCCCCCAAGTCCGACTCTTTGATCAAAACTCCTTATCTTCTTACTTTGGAGGCTGATACCATTTCTGCCAGACCGGATACCACCCAGAAAGAAGAAACGGTGGAAAAGAAATTGGATTTCACCTCTTATGTCTTTAAAG
>JALHUP010000035.1 GCA_022866585.1 Candidatus Zixiibacteriota bacterium
GAAGTCGAAATTGGGGGAGTAAAACTCTTCCTTTTTGTAACCCATGACCTCCTGGCATTTCGCATTAGCATATATTACTCTGCCTTTTTGGTTGATAAAGATCATGTTTGGCGACTGCTCTGATAGGGTTCTAAACTTCTCCTCACTTTCACTCAGAGCCTCGCGGGCTTCGACCTCACGCACCCTGGCTGCGGCGGCTTCCACAAGCATCTCTAAAGCTTGGATTGTCTTAACATCAGGACGGCAACCGTCGGTAGGAGTATCCACCGAGAGGTATCCCATGATCTCTTTTGAGGAACTCCACAGAGGTACAAACAGTTCATCGCCCGGTTGCCAATCACCTTTGGTTGAGTTTCTCTTTTTTTGTGGTATATAACGTTTGGTCTTTGTATACTCCAGACCAGCCTCAACTGGGATAAAGAAGGAATCGGAGATGCGGAACTTTTTGTTGGTTATTCGGGCTCTCAGTTCATCGTCAATTGCGGGCGCTTGGCGCGCGCGCTTAATTATATTGGGAGGCAGACCTACCTGACCCAGATGGACAATTCGCCCCCCTGGTTTGTGCAATGTCATTACAGCTCGTTCGAACAGCCCGGAATCACGGACTGCTTTGCAGACCCTTGTCAGAATTTCGTCAATCCGATTTAAGTCACGGAGATCGGTTAAAAGCTGGGCACGTTCTCTGGCAACCCTTTCGCTTCGGATCAGCGCTCCTTCCGCCTGCTTGCGCTTGGTGATATCTATAGTGTTGACTTGGAAACCGGTTACCTTACCCCCAGCTTTGATTCTCGATAGATGCACTTCAATCCAATATGGCTTCCCACTTTTATGTCTCATCTGCATTTCAAAAGGAGCTACTTTTTTACCTTTTCGGAGTGCTTTGAACAATTTCAAACTGTGGTGAATTTGCTCACTCTCCATTGAAACCAGCCGGCTGAAATGTTTCCCGACTAATTCCTCCTTTGCATACCCCGTTAAAATTTCAGTAGCTTTGTTACAATAGGCGATATTCCCTTTCAGATCCACGGCTACTATGGAATCGGGAGCTCCCTCGATCAAATTCCCATATATTTCAGAGTTTTTTTTGAGTGGGTGAAAAAGTTTAGCGTTGTTCATAGCGATAGCCATTTAATTGCAAAACATATTTAAAAGATTCAAATCTCTTTCTAAAAAAACCGGGTAAGAAGAGTCCCTCCCTCTATTTTTAAGCTTGAGAAGGCACGCCTATCTCCTTGCGAATATCTTCTCTTTCACCAGGTATGGACAGATTTGATCTTCCGTCGGTCCAGAAAAATCAGGGGTTTGCGCGGGCTTCGAGCTTCGATACGGGCATGCACAACGATAAACGAGACCCACGACGAAGTTATCTAACTGCTTTTCACATGCAATATCTGTTACAGCACCGATCTTTATTATCTGTCGCAACGCTTGGATTAGAATCCGGTCTAAATCATTATGAGATAAAATTTCTAAGACAAAGTTGATTCAAAGTTGAAAATCGAGGCAACTCTTCATCCTGAATTCTTCAGTGTGACTCCTTTCTGATCTATAAGGGGTCCGTTCGTAAATCCTTATATATTCTAACAAAAACTCTTTTAAGTATACGTTAATTTTCTCGGTTTGTCAATAGAATTTGATGAGGTTTTTGAAAAAAACTGCTGGGAGAGGATTCACCCTGGCCCTTTTCCGCCCTTTAATCCTGAAACTTCAAGGTCGGGAGAGCATTAGTGTCCCCAGCATTTTGACATGGCAAGAACCTGCGTTGAAACGGGATTTTGTAATCCCCCTTTTTGTAAATGAGGCAAAAGAGGATTTTAATAAATCATTGAAAAACATAGCGAATCTTGGGGACAACTTTGGGTAAGCAATTTGATTTTTCCGAGTCCTATTGATAACAAAAAAGGGAGTCCCGACAAGTCGAGACTCCCTTAGCTCCCTTAATTTATTTCTATTTATAAAGGTGTTACTTAAGCATAATCATCTTGTTGGTTGCAGTAAAACTGCCAGCAATGAGCTTGTAGAAGTAGATACCACTGGAGACGGCGTTACCCGCATTGTCCTTACCATCCCAGGTGATCACGTTCAAACCAACATTCCCCATACCCTCATAGCTTCTCACTAACTGCCCAGCCACGTTGTAAATGTTCAGGCTGTAAGCAGAAGCATTGGGCAAGCTGAAGCTTAGGTTGGTGTTTGGATTGAACGGGTTGGGATAAGCTGGATGCAGAGCAAAGGTCGATGGCGCTACCTTGGTGGTGATGGTGGTCGCAAGATCACGACCCTCACGATCCACAGCGATAACCGATACCAGCTCACCGGAAACGGTCAGAAGCTGTGAAGCACCGGCATTGATGCTGTGTCCCGCACCGCTCCACACCAATACGTTACCCTCGTTGGAGAGAAGCTCCATATTAGTGTTAGGCAGGGTCGGAGTTACTTTCCCATCAAACTTAAACAGAATACCACCAATGGCAGAAGCACACTCAACCGTAATCCTGCCGTCCGAGACAATCACGTTAACAACGTCCGAGGATGGACCAA
>JALHUP010000189.1 GCA_022866585.1 Candidatus Zixiibacteriota bacterium
ACCGACCACGGCAATATGTTCGGGGTTATAGAATTTTACAAGAAATGCATGGCTGGCGGAATCAAACCCATCATAGGCTGTGAGGTCTATGTGGCTCCCCAGGGCCTGCGGAAAAAAGAGCCGATCAAAGGTCTTCCCGATACCGGCTATCATCTGATCCTGTTAGTCAAAGACATGTCCGGCTACAAAAACTTAATGAAACTTTCCACCATCGGCTACCTGGAAGGATTCTATCACAAGCCCCGCATTGATAAGGAGGTGCTAAAGAAACATAGCCAAGGTCTTTTTGCCCTCTCCAGCTGTCTTCACGGGGAGATTCCAACTCTTCTTTTGGCGGATAATTATAATAAGGCAAAAGATTTGGTCGAAGAATATAAATCCACGTTCGGGGAGGGTAATTTCTTTTTGGAGATACAAAATCACCAGATTGAAGAGGAGAAAAAAGCTATCCGGCTTTTAGCCAAATTAGCCGAAGAGACCCAGGTGGGCTTGGTGGCGACCAATGATTGCCATTACTTGAAAAAAGAACATGCCTTAGCCCACGATGTTCTTTTGTGTATTCAGACCGGAAAGAAAGTCACCGACACAGACCGGCTAAAATTCGCCAATGACCAGATGTATTTTAAATCCCCTGAGGAGATGAAAAAACTCTTTGAGGATTTTCCCCGCGCCATAGAAAACACCATAAGGATTGCAGAACAATGCAACTTAGATTTGGAGTTTGGAAAGACCCACCTTCCCGATTTCCCTCCTCCTCCAGGCTTTGATGATTTGGATTCCTATCTCGAGCTTCTTTCTCTCAAAGGTTTGACTCAGCGATATTCCAAAGTCACCCCGGGGCTGGAAGAAAGATTAAAATATGAATTGAAGGTTATAAAACAGATGGGATTTGCCGGATATTTTCTGATCGTCAAGGATTTTATCGACTATGCCAAAAACAAAGGCATTCGGGTAGGTCCGGGCAGGGGTTCGGTGGGTGGGAGTTTGGTCGCATACGCTTTAGGTATAACCAACCTGGACCCCATCAAATATGGGCTTTTGTTTGAAAGATTTCTAAATCCTGAAAGAATTTCTCTTCCCGACATCGACATAGATTTCTCGGATAAAGAAAGAGACAAGATCATAAGATATGTGATCAACAAATATGGGAAGGATAACGTTGCCCAGATCATCACCTTCGGCACCATGGCTGCTCGGGCCGTGGTAAGGGATGTGGGAAGAGCTTTAGACATCTCCTATTCGGAGGAGGACCGAATCGCCAAAATAATCCCCTGGCTTCCGGATATGACCCTAAAAACTGCACTGGAGCGGGAACCGGAGTTGCGCAATCTGGTCTCAAGCGACCCCCGAATCGAAAAACTCATGTCCTATTCCGAAGTGCTTGAGGGTTTATGCCGGCACGCCTCCACCCATGCCGCGGGTGTGGTGATAGCTCCGGAAGCTTTGACTGAATACGTTCCCCTTTACAAGGGCACCAAAGAGGAGATAACCACTCAATATGATATGAAGGGGATCGAGGATATAGGACTTTTGAAAATGGATTTTTTGGGGCTTCGCACCTTGACCGTGATCGATGAAACTTTGAGAATGCTAAGAGAGGACTTGAATTTGGTTTTGGACATAGATTCAATTGCTTTGGACGACAAAAAGACTTACCAGCTTTTTTCCAATGGTGAGACCGTAGGGATCTTCCAATTCGAAAGCTCGGGAATGAGAGATTATCTTTGCAAACTTAAACCAGAGAGCTTAGAAGAGCTGACCGCTATGAATGCTCTTTATCGCCCCGGTCCTTTGGATAGTTATATGATCGATGAATATATCCAGAGAAAAAGAGGACAGAAAAGGATAGTATATGAGCATCCCTTGCTGGAACCTATATTGAAAGAGACCTACGGGGTGATCGTTTATCAGGAGCAGGTTTTGAAAATCGCCAGCGAACTGGGAGGATACAGCCTGGGCAAAGCGGATATTTTAAGAAAGGCTATGGGGAAAAAGAAGGCTGAGCTTATGATTCAACAAAGGGAGGAGTTCAAAAAAGGGGCAAAGGCTAAAGGGATAAAAGAAGAGGTGGCAGACAAAATCTTCGATCTGATGGCAACCTTCGGAAGATACGGGTTCAACAAAGCCCACTCCGCCGGATATGCCTACATTGCTTATCAGACTGCCTATCTTAAAGCTCACTATCCAGTGCAGTTTATGGCCGCCACCCTGTCTTCTGAAATAGGAAACACCAATCGGATCGTAACCCTGATAGAGGAATGTAGGAGGATGGGGATCGAAGTTTTGCCTCCGGACACAAACGAAAGCTTGGGGAGTTTCAAGGTGGTGGAGACCAAAATCAGATTCGGGCTGGAGGCGGTAAAAAACGTGGGGCATGGAGCCATCGAAGCCATCGTTTCTGCCAGAGAGAGGGTGGGGAAATTCACCAGTCTATTCCAATTTTGCGAAGAGGTGGATTTAAGCGCTTTAAACAAAAGGGTTATAGAGAGTTTGATACAGGCTGGGGCATTCGATTCGGTTTCCAAGCATAGGGCACAGCTTATGGCTTCATCGGATATGGCTATGAATTATGGACAGGGTGTCCAGGAGGACAAAAAAAGAGGGCAGACTTCCCTTTTCGATACAGGCTCGACAAGC
>JALHUP010000190.1 GCA_022866585.1 Candidatus Zixiibacteriota bacterium
TGAGAAGATGTGGAATGCAACAATGGAAGCGGGGAGGGAATTTGATATCGAGCCCATTGGTCTGGGGGCCAGGGATTCCCTGAGATTGGAGATGAAATATATGCTTTATGGCAACGACATCGACCAAACCACCAATCCTTTAGAGGCGGGTTTAGGCTGGATAGTGAAATTAGATAAAGGAGATTTCAAAGGATATGAGCCGATATTAAAATTGAAACAACAAGGGATAAAACGCAAGCTGGTGGCTTTTGAAATGGAGGATAAGGCTTTTCCCCGACAGCATTACGAGATACACAGAGACGGGAAAAAGATCGGAGAAGTGACCAGTGGAACATTTTCTCCATCTTTAAACAAAGGGATTGGCTTGGGATACGTCCCCATCGAACGTTCAGAAATAGGAACCTTGCTCGATATAATAATCAGGGGTAAACCTCAGAAGGGGATTGTAGTTAAACCCCCGTTTTATAAGAACTTTACACATAAATAGAGTCTGTCTAACACCGAGAACTTTGAAAAAAATCGAAGGAGAAGGGGTTTTAATGGAGTGTCAAGCTTTAGCTTGACCTGAATCCTTCGGAAGATAAATCAGTGTAGGCGAGGCTCCCCGCCTCGCAAAAATGTTTTTTTCAAAATCCTCAAAGAAAAACCTTGACAACTTCGTAAAATTTTTGTGTTTTCTTATAGTAAGAAAGTAAGATTGTTGGAAAAATAAGGGGGTGATGTCCACCACTTAAATTGGTTCCAAGTTATAGAAACAAACCAAAAAGAAAAAGAAGGTGCAAAAATGCAAACCACGCGAATAGGTCCCAAGCACCAGATCACCATACCTAAGGATATTTTCGACGCCCTTAAGCTTGAGGTGGGTGATTTCCTGGAGGCGGGCATTGAAGACAATACTATCGTGCTCGTTCCCAAAAAGCTTATTCCTAAGGATCAGGCTTGGTTTTGGACTAAGGATTGGCAGAAAAAAGAACGTGAAGCAGACGAGGCAATCTTGAAAGGTGATCTGGTGGGACCTTTTTCCAATATCAAAGATGCTCTCAAGGCTTTGAAAAAGAAACGTTGATGAAAATAGTCTTTACTAAGCCGTTTGTAGAAGATTATCGAAATCTGCCTCATAAAGTCCAATTGCAGGTGGATAAGAGTCTTTCCCTGTTTTCGGAAAATCCTAAACATCCGTCCCTCAGAATTAAGAAGATCCAAGGAGTCACCGGTAAAATATTTGAGGGCAGGGTAACCAGAGACTATCGTTTTACCTTTCAGATCGAAAAAGATATATATTTGCTACGAAGAGTTGGTCCGCATAACCAAGCTTTGAAGAAGCCCTAATTTTCTATGAATAAAAGAAACATTTATCGGATCATTGATGCCAACTTGAACCGCGCCCGAGAGGGGATTCGGGTCGCAGAAGAGGTAGCCAGGCTTTATTTTAATGATGCCGAGCTATCCACCCAATTTAAATCGCTCCGACACCAGCTGACCGGAGTTGCCAAAAACAGCTTTGATGAA
>JALHUP010000191.1 GCA_022866585.1 Candidatus Zixiibacteriota bacterium
ATACCTTTCTTGTGAGCGACATTCAAACCCTCACCGATCTGGATAGCAATCTTCATAATCTCATCTATAGAAAGCGTTTTTTCTTTAATCAATTCTTTTATGGATTTCCCTTCGACATATTCCATGCAGATGAAGCATTCATCATCTACTTCATCAATTTCGTAGATTGTGGTGATATTGGGATGATTTAAGGCGGATGCGGCTTTGGCTTCATGCACAAACCTGGTCTTGGCTTCTTGGTCGCATAAAAGATGCTTTGGCAGAAACTTCAAAGCTACTATTCGATCCAGCTTGGTGTCCTGGGTTTTATATACCACACCCATTCCACCCTCACCTAATTTTTCCAAGATCTTATAGTGCGATATATTTTTCCCTAACATAGCTACCCCACAGTCCCGGGAAAAATCCTAAAGTTCTTATTAGTAACTACAATACTAAATCAATGGGTTTGCAGAGAATTGTCAAGAATTATTCGATGCCGGGTGTGTCAAGCAAATCTCCACCCAAGCCCTCCCCAAAACCTCACTTTACCAATTTTAATACCTTCTTCCTAACCTCCTCCTCCAGAGTTTCACCATTTCTGTGCCCTAAAAGCTGACTCTCCCTCATCCTCTCCTTATCTTCTCCTCCGAGAAATCCAATTCTCTCCCAGGCAGGCCTACGTCATCGGATATATCTTCCTGCGTGAGGTTTGGTTTTTTCCTTCTTTCTTGTCTAACAGGATCTACCCTTCTCAGTTATACCTCAAACAAAAAGTGAATCTACACAATACTGTTTACATAAACCCCTAAAATAAGGCTAAAGCACCAGATTTTAAAGCCGATTTCAGTTATTATGAAGATAGTAAACTTCCCACAGGTATTTTTTAATATGATGCCGTCTCTATCTAAAGAAGGTATGTCCCGAGACGCATGGGCATATCTATTTTGTTGGTCTACATCGCCCCTTGTCTTATCCCGCAAAACGGGATTGCCCAAGAAGGTAGGCAAGATATTCAAGATGTTTCATTAGATTCGTTGCTTAAGTAGAATAGCACGGCGGCAAAATATGAGCAGAAGATAAGTGAAGCGCCGGCTTAGGTTACCATTATCACTTAAGAAAATATTGAGTTATTAAATCATCAAACTCCCTACTGGGTCCTTGACCCAAAAAACTAAACCCGGCTCGTTCCGGAAAAAAGGAGGAAGACATGAAAATAGAGCAAAAAAGATGGACCGAAGCAAAGGGGTGGGAACCTGAATCGCCAAGCAGATTAGGTGAATCCGCCCAATTGGTTTTGCTGTTTGGTAACACATCGATATTAAAACAACAAAGATATTTTGATGAAATTAAAAAGGCATATCCGAAAGCTCATCTTTTTGGTTGTTCTACCGCTGGTGAAATTTATGGCACCCAGGTTTCTGATGATTCTTTGGTAGTAACGGCTGTAAGCTTTGAACATACGCAGGTGAGGGGTGCTCGAACTAAGATCACCGATATTGAAAAGAGTTTTCAAGCTGGAGAAGAGCTGGCTCAGTCCCTCGATAAGGAAGGACTTACACACGTTCTTGTGCTTTCAGACGGGCTTAAAATAAACGGGAGCGACTTAGTAAGGGGGCTGAAGGAACATCTGCCGGAGAATGTTGCCGTTACAGGCGGGTTGTCTGGAGACGGTGGGCGTTTTGAGGAGACGCTGGTGATATGGGACGGCCCGCCGGAGAGAGACACCGTTGCTGTTCTGGGTTTATATGGAGACCGGCTAAAAGTTGGCTACGGCTCTTTAGGCGGCTGGGATCCTTTTGGTCCGGACAGATTAATAACCAGGTCAAAAGGGAACGTTTTGTATGAATTGGACGGGAAATCGGCGTTGGAATTGTATAAAAAATATTTAGGTGAGCATGCTAAAGGTTTGCCGGCCACCGGACTGCTTTTCCCGTTGAGTCTTCGGACTAAAGAAGGGGAAACCGGAGTGGTTCGCACGATCTTATCGGTAAACGAAGAAGATCAAAGCATGACGTTTGCAGGGGACGTCCCAGAAGGAGCCTACGTGCGTTTAATGAAAGCTAATTTTGATCGATTGATCGATGGGGCTGTCGGAGCGGCTAAAACCAGTTACCAAGCCGTCGGTTCTTCTTCCCCGGATTTGGCGCTTCTCGTCAGCTGTGTCGGCAGAAAAATGGTTCTGAAGCAGAGGGTCGAGGAAGAGGTGGAAGGCGTTAGGGACGTAATGGGTTATCGAACGGTTCTAACAGGCTTTTATTCTTATGGTGAGATTTCACCTATAAAGGCAGGAGCCGAATGCAAATTGCATAACCAGACCATGACCATCACCACCTTGTCTGAGAAATAGCCTATGGAACAGATGCACAGTTTGCTCAAACGCCAGCTTAAGCGGTATTTCGGCGACTTAGATTCGCTTCCCAAAGAATGGCAAGGATTGCTTGACGCAGTCAACAAAGCTTATTGGGAATTCGACGCTGACCGCTGCACGCTGGAGCGCTCCCTGGATCTGAGCTCGCAAGAACTGCTCCAAGCGAACTCTGAGATGCGGGCGGTTTTTCAAGCCTTTCCGGATCTATTCTTTCGTCTCGACACGGACGGCACAATCTTGGATTACAAGGCGGGAAACACCACTGATTTATATCTCCCGCCGGAAAAACTTCTGGGGAAAAGAATCCAAGACATTCCCCTGAAGGATGTTGGGAACAAGTTTCAGGAAGCAATTCAACAACTGAAAGAGACTAAATCGCTCGTCAGCATAGAGTATTCACTAAAGATAGAGGAACGCGAACATTTCTATGAAGCCAGGCTGTTGCCGCTTTTAGAAAATCAGGTCATCGTGATTGTCCGGAACATCACCGAGCGTAAGAAGGCAGAAGAGGCATTGCGGAAAAGTGAGAATCGCTACCGATCTTCTATTGAGCTTACAAATCAGCTGGCATGGACTACAAATGCTGACGGAGAGGTTGTGGAAGATATACCAGCTTGGAGGAAATATACTGGTCAAAGTTATGAAGAGGTTAAAGGATTCGGATGGTCAAAAGCGATTCATCCCGATGATGTTGAGCGCACAGTGCAGGTGTGGAAGAAAGCGGTTGAGACAAAAAGCGCATATGAGACAGAATACCGCGTACGTAGACATGATGGGGTTTATCGAGACTTTCTGACCCGTGGTATTCCTATGTTTAAAGAAGATGGAACTATTCAGGAGTGGGTTGGTATTTGTATTGACATCACCGAGCGCAAGCAGGCAGAGGAGGCGCTGCGGGAAAGCGAAGAGCGTCTAAAACTGGTGGTGGAGGCGGCAGAGCTTGGCACCTGGGACCAAAATATGAAGACGGGAGAGGTCGTCCGCAATCGCCGTTGGGCGGAAATGCTCGGCTATACCTTGGAGGAGATTGATCCGCATACGGATGCATGGAAAGCCCTGATCCATCCAGATGATTTGCCTGAGGTCAATAGGATCACTCAAGACCACAGAGCTGGCCGTACGCCATTCCTCAAATGCGAACATCGTATGAGGACAAAATCAGGTGAGTGGAAGTGGATACTCAATTGTGGAAAAATCATCCAGTGGGACAACGACGGGAAACCGATCCGAGCGACAGGCACGCACACAGACATCACCGAGCGCAAAAAGGCGGAGGAGGCGTTGCAATCAGAAAGAGATAGGTTGCAGGCTCTTATGGAAGGATTAGCCCGGACAGGAGTTGGCATTGATGTTGTTGGAATTGATTATAATGTCGTCTTTCAAAATCTGGTGTTAAGAGAAAGGTTTGGTGATTTGACTGGAAAGTTCTGTTATGAAAATTATATGGGATTAAAAGAACCTTGTGATTTCTGTCCCATGATAAAAGCGATAAAGAATAATAAGGTAGAGACTGTCGAATTAAAAGGTACCGATGGAAGAAATTATGAACTGATTTCAGCTCCATTTCCAAATCCAGATGGAGCTATTGATAAAGTAGTTGAAGTCGTAATGGACATCACCGACCGCAAGCGAGCGGAGGAAGAAATCCAGCGAAATTATCATATTCAAACCGTTCTCAATAAATTGCTCCATATCTCCTTAGAAAATATTTCATTGGAGGAGATGTTAGAGCGGGTTATCGACCAGGTGGTCTCTATTCCTTGGCTTGTGCTGGAATCGA
>JALHUP010000192.1 GCA_022866585.1 Candidatus Zixiibacteriota bacterium
CCCTTCAGGGTGAATCTCTTCAGGATGAACCCTAACCCCCAACCGGCACGTAGCTAAGCCTTCATGGCTTGGCTAACGAGCAAGCCGTAAAGGCTTGCCTACACGCTTTAGGTCTCCATTAGTCGAAAATCCAGTAGGTCGAGTTGCGATCCCGCCTTTTATGGTGAGCGAAGCCGAACCATTGGCGGGAAACTACTAGACACATATAATGCTGAAAAATTTTTGAACAAGTTTTTAAAAAACTGCAACAAATTAGATTTTGTTTCGTATTTAACTCTAAGTTAGAGTAGTATAATTTATAGTATTGTAGGTTTTATTATGACCAAGAACGAATTGGTAGTCCTGGGGCTTCTGAATCAGATGCCCATGCACGGCTATCAGCTCTATCATCAGATAGAGAAGAGCAATATGGAGACCTGGGCGCAGGTCAACTTAGCCTCCATCTATAATACATTAGATCGATTGCGTCGCGAAAAGATGGTGGAGGCTAAAAAAGAAAAACCCGGAAAGATGCCGGAAAGAGAGGTCTACCATATCACCCCCAAGGGCAAAGAGAAGCTTTCCCATCTGGTGGAGGAGGTATTGACAGAGCACCGGATGCCAGAGAACAATTTTTGTGTAGGGATAGCTTTCCTTTTCGGGCTTTCTAAAAAGAAAGCATTGGAATGTCTGGAGGTAAAAAGGAAAAACCTAAAAAGGGTGGCAGAGCATCTGGAGAACTTCAGGAGAGATTTTCATCGTCAACTCCCTTTAAATTGGAAGTTTCTCCTCGGTTATGGGATAGATCATATACATTTGGATATAAAGAAGCTGGAAGAGATTAAACGAACAATCTCCAAAATAAAAAACTGGTCTCACGATGTCGATAATATACGACTAAAGGAGGTTGAAGATTTAACCAGAAGAGTTTCCAAACTGAAAAACTGGTCTTAAAGCGTCTATACAAGGGAGAAAAAATGAAGAAAGTCATCCTTATTCTGATAATTTTGGTGGTGGTGGTTTTTATCGTTTACCGGGCAAAGGTAGTGCTGGAACGCACCCGTCTGGAGGAGACAAAGTTAGAAAAAAGTATCACGCCTGTGGAGGTCGAAGTGGTTAAGAAAGGGAACTTGACTCTTTCTCTAAATTTGATAGGCGATATAAAGGGGAAGGAAGAGATAGATATATTTCCCAAAGCTTCTGGAAAGCTTTTGGAGCTGAAAGTAAAAGAGGGTGATCGGGTCAAGAAAGACCAGGTGGTGGCTGTGGTGGATCGAGATGTGGATGGGGTGAAGTTCGAACCGGTCGAGGTGATCTCACCAGTTGAGGGTATCGTGGGAATGGTTTACTTAGACCAAGGGGCGGCGGTAAATCCTCCTGAACCCGCCCCGAGCATGGGTACCCCCTTGATCAGAGTAGTAAATATGGATCAGGTAAAGGCGGTGGTGAATGTGGTGGAGGAGGAACTGGGGAAGATAAAAAAGGGACAAGAGGCAAAGATAAAAGTAGATGCCTATCCGGACAAAACCTTCTCTGGAAATGTAACCCTGATCAGCCCGTTGGTCAATCAGCTTACCAGAACCGCATCCGTTGAAATTGCCTTACCCAACCCTCAGCACCTTTTAAAGCCCGGCATGTTTGCGCAAGTTGAGATATCTCTGGGCAAGAAGGATGACTTGATTCTTATACCCGCATACTCCATCCTGCAAGAGGGAGAAGGTAAAAGGGTTTTTGTGGTGACGGATGGGAAAGCCATTCCCCGTAAGATCGAAACTGGGATTTCACAGAATGGTCGGGTGGAAATAAAAAGCGGGCTGGCTGAGAACGATTCCTTGATTACGAGCGGGCAGTTTCTGGTGAAAGCCGATGAGCCGGTGAAGGTAATCGCTCCGAGGGGAGGGGAAAAATAATGTTCCTTCCCGATCTTGCCATAAAAAGACCCGTCTTCATCCTCATGCAGGTGGCGGCCATCTTGGTTTTGGGGTGGATTGCCTATACCCGCATTCCGATTGATCTAATGCCGGATGTCCAATTCCCCTTCATGTCTATTACCACCGTGTATCCGGGAACCGGAGCCAAGGAGATCGAAAGCGACGTGACCAAAAAAATTGAGGAGGGTATGAGCTCCATTTCCGGGTTGAAGAACATTTACTCCACCTCCGCTGAGGGGTACTCTCAAGTGCTCCTTGAGTTTAATTTGGATGTTAAGATCAGAGATGCAGACATGGACGTAAGGGAGCAATTGTCCAAAATTAGAAGCGAACTACCCAAAGATGTGGATGAGCCAAGCATAGCCCGCTTCGACATTTCCGCCACTCCGGTGATGATCTTTGCTCTTTCCAGCGATATGGCTTTGGACAAGCTCAGAACCTTAGCCGAAGATAAGGTAAAGAACAGAATTGAGCAGACCAATGACGTGGCCGGCGTAGACTTAGTGGGTGGATGGGAAAGAGAGATCAAGGTAGAATTGGACAGTCGCAAGTTGGAAGCCTATGATCTTCCCATCCAGCAGGTGATCAGTGCCTTATCTTCGGAGAATCTTAATGTTCCCGGCGGACGCATGAACCAAGAGCCGCGAGAGATTGTCCTCCGCACCACCGGGGAATTCCAAACAGTAGATCAGATCAATCGGATTATGGTAGGAAGCCGTCAAGGGGTTCCTACTTACGTCCGCGATATCGCCCGGGTGAAAGATGCCTTCAAAGACCTAAGAAAGATAGCCAAATTGAACGGCAAGCCCTCAGTCTCCTTCATCGTGCACAAGCAATCCGGTGGAAATACGGTAAAGGTGTGCGATGATCTGAAAAAAACGTTCTCCCAGTTGAAAAAAGAGCTTCCCTCCGGAACCACCATCGAGATTGCCTCGGATTATTCCAAGTATATAAGGCGATCGGTCAACGATACCATGCTCACTTTGTATTTGGGAGCCCTATTTGTGACGCTGGTGGTCTTGCTCTTTATGGGTAATCTGCGCTCGACCATCATCGCCGCTTTGGCTATCCCCACCTCTATATTTGCTACCTTCATATTGATGTACGCCTTCGGCTATAGTCTAAACATTTTGACTTTGATGGGACTTTCCCTGGCGGTGGGGATTCTGATTGATGATGCCATCGTGGTGCGGGAAAATATCTTCAGGCATATGGAGGAAGGGATGGAGCCGGAAAAAGCGGCCAGCTTTGGAGCCTCGGAGGTGGGTCTGGCAGTGATGGCTTGTACTTTCTCCATCGTAGCAGTATTCCTGCCGGTGGCTTACACCGGTGGAATTGTGGGAAAGTTCTTTAAGTCTTTTGCCTTCACCGTTACCTTCGCCGTACTGTATTCCTTGTGGGACTCGTTCACTATGGCGCCCATGCTTTCTGCCAGATTTATGGGAAAGCAGCAAGGGAAAGAAGGCTTATTAAAAAAGTTATTTCGGCCTTTTGAAAGTTTTTATCTGAAAGTGAACAAGGGTTATCGCAGACTTCTGGAGTGGTCGCTTAATCATAAGACTGTGGTTCTGGCCATGGCTTCTGTGTTGTTCTTGATAAGCTTGAGCCTGATACCTTTCATCGGAAAGGAAATGATGCCTCAGGGCGACCGGGGAGAATTCAAGGTCGACATAGAAACCGCAATCGGCAGTTCCATCTCCAATACGGAAAATGTCGCCGCTAAAGTAGAAGATCTGCTTTTGACCTACCCGGAGGTAAAGGCGGTATTCACCACCGTGGGACTGAACCAAGGAGCCGCTAATCAGGCATCTCTAAGAATAGAGTTGGTTGACTTAAACCAGAGAAAGAGAACTACCGACCAGGTGGAGGAAGAACTTAGAAGAAAACTATCTGAATTCCCCGGGGTGAAATCTAAAGTCTCCATGATCGGCCTGTTTGAAGGACAGGCACAGGAGTTTCCCGTGGAGCTCTATATCAAGGGTCCGGATATTGACGTTCTTAATCGGCTTTCTCAAGCAGTCTTGGAAATCGTGAAAAACACTCCGAGTGCGCTGGATGCGGACCGTTCGTTGAGGGGAGGAAAACCTGAGGTGCAGGTGGTGATTGACCGGGAACAGGCAAACCGACTGGGCATCTCCACCGGTCAGGTGGCTTCCACATTACGCTCATTAGTGGACGGAACGGTTGCCACCAAGTTTAAGCAGGAGGACAAGGAGATCGATGTGCGGGTAAGCTTAACTCCTGATCAGAAGAATTCTTTGACCGACATTGCCTCGGTCCCCATTCAGACTCCTTTCGGTTCATCCGTTCCCTTGAAAGCCATCGCCAGCTTCGTCGAAGCCACCGGACCAAGCAATATTTCCCGACAAAACCGAGAAAGGTTAGCCACAGTCACCGCCAACATTGGCAACAGACCTTTAGGCAGCATCATGGCCGACATAAACCGGGAACTCTCCAAACTACCCTTGCCAACCGGATACAAAATTGAGGCTCGAGGACAAACTGAGACCATGCAGGAGATGTTTTCTAACCTGCTTTTGGCTCTGGCCCTGGCAGTTATCTTCATCTATATGGTTTTGGCTTCACAATTCAACTCCTTCTTGCATCCTTTCACCATCATGCTGGCTCTGCCCTTAGCAGTGGTGGGAGCGCTTTTTGCAGTGTTTCTTACCGGACAGAGAATCAACATGCAGACTATGATAGGCATAATTCTGCTCTTCGGAATCGTCACCAAAAACTCCATCTTGCTGGTGGACTATACCATCACCTTAAGGAAAAGGGGCATGGAAAGAATCCAGGCTTTGCTGACCGCAGGACCGGTCCGTTTCCGACCCATCGTGATGACATCCGTGGCTATGATCATGGGAATGTTGCCTGCCGCTTTGGGGATGGGAGAAGGGGGAGAATGGAGACAGGTGATGGGAATAACCGTTATAGGCGGACTTATCACCTCCACTTTCCTCTCTTTGATAATCGTGCCCATAGCATACCTTTTGGTAGATAATTTGGAAAATCGGTTCAAAAAGAATAAAAACACCACGGTCAACAGTGCATGAGAACGGAAGAAGGGCCAACGGTCCAGGGGC
>JALHUP010000193.1 GCA_022866585.1 Candidatus Zixiibacteriota bacterium
GTCACGGCGAAGGTAACTTTGATCATACGCTCCACAGCTAAGATAGCTGCATTTCCCAATCCTTTCCAAGATAGTTTGACCGTGTTTGTGGATAAATCTAACGCTAACGATAAGATTAATGTTTCTATTTTTACCGTAGCCGGAGAGTTAGTTTACCAATTCTCTGAAGAGGATGGCGAAAAAGTTTTTGAAAGGACCTGGGATGGGAGAAATGAGAAAGGAAGAAATGTAAGCAGTGGAATCTATTTGCTTAAGGTTGATATTAATGATCATTCCGAGATCGTCAAGATTGCTAAGACAAAGTGAAAATAGTTTAGAGTGTTCACCTTAGATGAACCGTCTAAAAGTCGCGTAGCCAAGCCTTCACACTTCGTCCTGAGACTCAGTGTCGAAGGATGGCTTGGCTAGCAAGCCGTAAAGGTTTGCCTACGCGTTTCGTTGCTCTTTTAACGCCAATTTCCAAACAGAAGGGAGATAAAATGGAATCTTTTCGATGTCCTAAAGTGATGACCAAACTTCCTGGTCCAAAAAGCAAGAAGCTGATCACCAACGACGAGAAGTATGTTTCACAGTCTTACACCAGAATGTATCCTGTGGTGCTCGATCATGCCCAAGGAGCATATCTCTGGGATGTGGACGGAAACTGCTATATCGATTTTCACACTGGAATCGGAGTCTGTTCCACCGGCAATTGCCATCCCCGGGTGGTGGAGGCAATCAAAAAGCAAGCGGAGAAAGCGATCCATATCCCCTCAGCCGACTTCTATCATGAGCCGGTGGGCAAGTTGGCTGAAAAGCTATCTCAGATTGTCCCTGGTAAGAATAGCAAAAAAACCTTTTTCTCCAACTCTGGCACCGAAGCGGTGGAGACTGCATTTAAACTGGCTCGTTATAACAAAAGAAAACCCCGGACCATTGCTTTCATCGGAGGATTTCATGGCAGAACCATGGGATCTTTGTCTTTGACCTGTAGCAAATTGAACCAGAGAAAATATTTCGCTCCATTGGTACCGGAGGTTACTCATGTTCCATACGCTTATTGTTATCGTTGTATCTTCAATCTAACCTATCCCAAATGCAACTTGGAATGTATCAGGTTCATTGATGAGGAGATTTTACAGAAGGTAGCTCCGGCAGATGAGGTAGCAGCCATCGTGGTGGAACCGATTCAGGGAGAAGGTGGATATATTGTCCCTCCTCCGGATTATCTTCCCCGACTTAAGAAATTGGCAGAAAAATACCAAATCCTTCTTATTATGGATGAGATACAGTCGGGAATGGGAAAAACCGGAAAGATGTTTGCCATGGAACACTGGAACGTAACTTCCGACATAGTGGTCATTGCCAAAGCCTTAGCCTCCGGTATGCCTTTGGGTGCTTGTGTTGCGTCCAAAGAACTCATGTCCTGGGAGCCTGGGTCTCATTCCACTACTTTTGGAGGAAATCCAATTGCCTGCGCGGCTGCTTTGGTCACCATTGAGCTTATAGAAAACGGTCTTATGCAAAATGCTGAGAGAATGGGGAATTACATCATGAAGCATCTCAAGAGAATGAAAAATCAGTATGAGATCATAGGCGATGTCCGGGGCAAGGGATTGATGATCGGAATCGA
>JALHUP010000194.1 GCA_022866585.1 Candidatus Zixiibacteriota bacterium
TATCCTTCTGCCTATACTTTTTGTATTCTCCTATATGCTCACCGTGGTGATGTTCTTTGTGACCGACAGATTCAGGCTTCCGGTGATCCCGTTTTTGATCATTTTCTCTGCTTTCGCTTTAGTTTGGCTCTGGGAAAAACTATTAAAGATGGTTCGACCAGCTCACCACGGAGGAGAATCAAAAAACATAGCTTTGTTCTTTTTGCTTTTATTCTCCTTTTCTATTTTGACCAATTCAAATTTTTATCATCTATCGGTGGGTGATTTTTCTCAAGCCTATTTCAGCTTGGGCAACGCCGATCTAAAAGCCGGCAAGCTGGATGAGGCTTTGGAGAAGTATGATGAGGCTTTGAGCAGAAATCCTCTCTTGAGCCGAGTTCATATGAATAAGGGAATCATCTTTCTAAGAAAGAAAGAGTATGCGCTTGCAGAAAAAGAATTTGAGCTGGAGCTTAAGAAAAACCCACAAGAAGATAGGGCTTATAATAATCTTTCCGCAGTCTATCTTATGCTGAAACTTTACGATAAAGCCATCCAATCCGCACAAAAAGCCTTAGAGCTGAAAGTCTACTACCCGGAAGCCTATATGAACTTGGCTTTGGCTTATCTAGGAAAAGGAGATTATCAAAAGACAAAAGAGGTGATTGAATCGGGTTTAAAAAACGTCCACCCATTTCTGGAGGCGGATTACCTTTTAGGAGAAATCTATCAAGCCGAAGGAAAGCTGGACTCTGCCAACCAAGCATACGAAAAAGTTCTTTCGCTTGACCCTTTTTCTGATGTTGCTTATAATTTGGAGACTTTATCTTCTATGAAAGATTTGGAGATGCAATATACAGACATTAAGGCCAAAGCCTATTTCAATATGGGAACTCTGGATGTGCAACAGGGGGAAATAGATCTGGCGGAGTCTCATCTTAAGAGGGCTTTATCTCTCAAACCAGATTTTGCAGAAGCGTATGCCAATCTGGGAACCTTATACGATAATACCAGACGCTTTTCCGAAGCCATCCCCCAATTGGAAAAAGCAGTGGGCTTAGATCCGCAAAATCCCATCTATCATTATAATCTGGGCTTGGCTTACGCCAAAAGCAATCGGTTAGAAGAAGCAAAAGAAGAGTTTCAACAAAGCTTAAAGATAGAGCCGGATTTTAAAGAAGCTGAAAGTAAGCTATTTTTAGCCGACTCCTTGTTAAAAAGTAAAACACCATAAATTAGATCATAGCTGTAGTGGTCGAGCTTGCTCGACCCTTTAGGGACTGTTGAAAAACCCTTTTACTGTCATTGCGAGGAGTCCCGCATTTTGCGGGACGACGAAGCAATCTCTAACTCATTGATTTATATAAAAGCGAGATTGCTTCGTCCCGATTTCATCGGGACTCGCAAAGACGCTTCTTTGGATTTCTCAATATGCCCTTTAGCAAAGTGAACTTTGCCACTACAACACCACAAGAGATTACGCTTAGAAGTTAGAAAGGGGAAATTATTACTCCTCCTTGCAAGATCAAAAGTCTGGTATCATTTGAGATCCGAGCAGAATACCCACTGTCAAAATGGAAAGAAAGGCCTTGGTTCGCAAACATCATGAAAAGGGTTTGGAAATTTAAGGCAATCCTTTCTGAGATTTTTGGTTCCAATCCAACTCCCATCCCTAAGCCTGCCCGAGTTCTTGTTTTCCCCTTTTCTTCCTTCTCCCCAAAAGGTAAGATAAGATATGAAATGTGATGGGTGGGGTGAAATTGATAAAAACTAATTTCTACCAGGCCAAAAAAAGGTGATTTTTCTGAATGTCCCGGGAAAAATTTTCCATAAATGCTTTCACCGGTAGTCCGCCAGTCAATGCGATGCTCCTCACCACTTCCTACTAGGCCCACCCCTTTATGAAATGAATACCTGAACCCTACTCCCACTTTTGCCCAAGAATTAAGTTGATATTCGCTCCCTAATCCAAACCCCGGACCGGGATTGCCCTGGGTCTCAAGATAAGGATCAATGGGAA
>JALHUP010000195.1 GCA_022866585.1 Candidatus Zixiibacteriota bacterium
AGTGGATTGTCTTAACGTGCTGACAAATAAAAAGAAAGGTGAAGAAAAAAAGTGGACAAAGGCACCTTTTCTTAATAGAATATAGTGAGATTAAAAAAGAGAGGAGTAGCCCGATGCAAGAACGTTATTATGATAAAAGAATTTCTGCAGAATTGTCCGCAGGATCTTGAGACAAGCCCAGATCAAGAAATGCGTATGCATTCATACGAATTTTCCCAAAGGGTAACCTGTGGATTCAAGAAGCCTGAGCGGAAATAGGTTGGGGAGATGCTTTACGGGATTTTGAAGTCGAAGGATGTGAAGCTTACCCACATAGGTAGAGCATTGAAGGAAAATACTAAGATGAAGCACACAAAGAAGCGCCTATCTCGAAATGTGAGCAGAAAGGACATTTCAGAGAAGCTTTTAGACTCATATCTTTTGACTGGAAAGAAGCCGGTGGGGAGTTTTAATCCGACCCCTTCTCTCCAGATCCATTTTTTTCTTGACAAACTGCCAAGCAAACCCATAAATTTACCCATAATTTTGATAAGAGTCTCTAAGTTAATATTTGGGAGGAGAAAAAGCTTCAGTGAATCGAATGGAAGTTTACAGGTCTACAGGATCCATAGAAAAAGTATG
Organism: Candidatus Zixiibacteriota bacterium; assembly: GCA_022866585.1. Taxonomy (GTDB): domain Bacteria; phylum Zixibacteria; class MSB-5A5; order MSB-5A5; family SM1-73; genus SM1-73. The sequence continues at coordinate 622 of JALHUP010000195.1, forward strand.
GAGCTTAACTTCTGGGTGTTTTTCCAAAATATTCGCTATCGCTCCCGACGGATAACCTGTGGGTGTGATTTCTATTGCTTATCAGGACTTCTGAGGATTCGATGAAACAATTCGAACACTGCATAATATTTCTGATCGATGGGGCTCGGCCGGACGTGATGGAAAAGATGATGAAAAGAGGGGATTTACCCAATATCCAGAGATATTTGTTGGAACCCGGCAGTTACACCAAAGCTGTTACGGCTTTCCCCTCCACCACCGGACCAGCATACATCCCCATCCTGACCGGATGTTATCCCGGAACCGCCGATGTGCCCGGGATCAGATGGTTTGATAAGGAGGAGAGCAGTCGAAAGAGATTGAGTCTTAGAAGACAAAGAAGCTACATGGGGGTGGAAGCTCCCTTATTCAATTCCGACCTGAGGAAAGATAAACTTACTCTTTTTGAGATTTTCAAAAACTCCATTAACATCTTCAATCCCTTAACCCGGGGGATAAATTCCACAAATAACCTGACCAGATTCTCCAAGACTTTGTATTACCTTTTCGTCCACCTTACCTCGGCCTGGCAGATCGTGGACTGGGCCACCCATAGGTATCTATTTAAAGCCATAAGAAAGAAACCTGAGTTTATTTTTGCCTTGTTCCCTGCGGTGGATTGCCTCTCTCATTTCACTCATCCTTTCTCCAAGACGGTTTTGGAGGCCTACCTGAAGGTGGACGAATTTATAGGAAAAACTGTCCAGCAATTAAAAAGAAAAGGAATCCTTGATCAGACCTTGTTGATCCTTACCAGTGATCATGGATTGACCCCCACTCACACGCATTTGGATTTGATCGATTTCCTTGACAAAAGAGACTACCGAGCCTTTCATCATCCCCGAATCACTCGCAGACAAACCAAGGCGGCGGTGATGGTCTCTGGAAATTCCATGGCGCATATTTATCTGAAAAACGGTCAAGGTTGGGGAAAGAGAATCTATTTCGAGGAGCTGGAAAAAAATCACACCCGACTTCTTTCAGATTTGATTGATTTGCCTCAAGTGGCTTTGGTCGCCTGTGCGGATGAAGATGGCGGTGTTTGTGTCTTGCGTAATGGAGGGAAAGCCAGAATCCGGGAGCGGGATGGAAACATTTATTATTCCGTGGAGGGAGAAGATCCATTTGGCTATAAAGGACTCCCCCGAATACTTGACCACACTACCAGCTTAGAGCACACTTTTGATTCCGATTATCCCGATGCTTTAGTCCAGCTTATTCAGATTTTCAAATCCAGAAGATCCGGCGATATAATTCTTTCTGCTCAAAAGGGATTCGATCTCAGAGCTCGGTTTGAGTGGCCCGAACATAAAGCTTCTCACGGTTCACTTCACCGGGAGCATATGCTGGTTCCCTTATTCATAAACACCAAAATCGAAACAAGAAAAATAAGAACAGCCGATATTTTTCCTTCCATTCTGGAACTCTTGGGACGGGAAAACAACAATGAAATAGACGGAAAAAGCTTTGTTCCCGCCTACAATGGGACTTTCAGCTAAAATAAATGTAACGAAGGAGCCTTTTGCTTAACTCTTCTTTCTATAGGTTTTGTTTGCGGTTACGTATCGTTTGCCGTAACTCGTTATCGTTTATCGTATTAAAACGATAAACTAAACCGGTTTCCGAAACCGATACGTGGCCCAAACCGTAGCCGATAGACGACTCGTCCCGCAAGGTGCGGGACGCATAAATAGACTTAAGCAACAAACTCGAAAAATATATTCGACGAAAATCTATTGACTCGGTTGACACAAAGATGACCTCTTCTAAGAAAACAGGTATAATCCTCAAATATATTTGGACCAAATTCAAGAGAAGACCGCTCTTTTTAAACCTTGAAGTAACCAAGCGGTGTAATGCCAGATGCAAACATTGCGACTACTGGAAGGGTCCGCATGAAGTGGAACTAAAAGACTATGCCCCCGTGGTTCAAAAGATAAATCCCTTAATAGTTTCCTTCACCGGCGGTGAACCTTTGGTGCGCAAAGACATTTTTGATCTAATCCAGAGCATAAAAGAAAATGGAGGACTCTTTTATTTGACCATGGTCACCAATGGAGCTCTTTTGAATTTAGAAAAAGCTGAAAAATTGAAGAAAGCCGGAATCGATCAATTGTCCATCTCTCTGGATTTTTTGGATGAAAGGCATGACCAAACCAGAGGAATTAAGGGTCTTTTTGCCCATCTATCAAATCTCATACCTGATCTTTCTCACATTGGTTTTGATAATGTTGCCCTCAATACCGTGATAATGGAGAATAACCTGGATCAGATTACCCGGATCGCAGAGCGGGCCTGGGGTTGGGGGGTCAAAGTGTCCTACAGTTCTTATTGTGAGATGAAAAATAATGATCGTTCCTTGTCTGTTAAGTCTGAAAATTTAGATAAGCTCAAAAAGATAATTGCCGAACTGATTCAATACAAATCTTCATTGGGGAACATAACCAACTCCACTTATTATCTGGAAAGAATTCCCATCTATTTCGAAACTGGAAAGATAGATGGATGTTTGGCAGGCCAGCGTTGGTTGCAAGTCACTCCGGATGGTTATTTAAAACCCTGCTCGGAGCTTCCACCTTTAGGTTATTTTGAAGATTTCTCTTTACCCAGACAGAAGGTCTCCTGCCAAAGCTGTTGGTACAGCTGTCGCGGCGAAGCCCAAGCCCCCTTATCCTTACGGAGATTGGCAGAAATAATAGAAAGCGTGCGAAACAATAGAAGAAAGATCAATCGTTAGTTGCAAGTCAGAAGTCAGGAGTTAAACTTCTTACTTCTTACTTCTAACTTCCGACTTCCACTTATTATGACTTTAGAAAAAAAACACATCCTCAGGGGTTTGAAATTATTCATCCTTTTGACCTTAGGTAGTCTGGCAATAATATTTATAACCAAAGCCACCCCGGAAAGCCTTAAAGCCATAATCGAGTTCAAAAAGGGATATTTGTTTTTGGCTTTTCTATTGTCCGGGATGGATTTTCTTTTAGGTGGTTTGCGGATATATGTATTCTTCACCAAAAAGATATTGAAAAAAGTGAGCCTATGGAATTGCTGTCGGGCTAATTTAGCCAACATGTTCGTGGCCGCAGTTACGCCTACCCAAACCGGGGGAGGACCTGCTCAACTCTACATCCTTAATCGTTCCGGCGCCCCCCTTTCTGGAGCGATGTCGGTAAGCATCATAAATTTCTTCTCCTCCCTTTTCTTCTTTTTAATCTCCGTTTTGTTTATTTCAGTGGCTCTCCCTAAGGTGATAATTGATTTGAAAATAGACCACATCGTTCGCTACGGGATAGTGATCATCGGCTTGGTTTTGGTCTCCCTCGTCTTTCTGATCATCAAACCCGAATCATTAAATTGGCTTTTTCGAAAACTCACCAAGTTCTCAGGATATATATGGAAGAGAAATAAGGGTAACCAAATCTCCCACAAAATCACCGAACAGGTAACTCAATTCAAAGACTATCTGCATTTATTTCTAACCAAGGAAAAGCCAACCCTATTTTTGAGTTTTTTAATAACCGTAATTCTGTATTTTAATAAATATCTGATCGCCTATGTTATTGTGAGAGGGTTAAATTTAAGTCCCAATTTGTGGGATGTGTTTTACCTTCAGACCTTACAATTTTTTCTTTTATATTTCAGTCCTACGCCGGGTTCTTCCGGAGCGGCCGAGGTTAGCTCCATCTTCCTGATGTCTAAGCTGGTCCCCTTCTATCAACTTCCTGTTTTTGTCGTCTTGTGGAGATTTTTCGTTACCTTTATGGGAGTAGCTTTTGGAGGATGGATCACCGTCAAAGACTTAAATAAATTTTTTAAAGAAAAACAGATGCAAATCGAAAATCTCTCGCAAGAACCCCAGCTGGTTTCTCTTGATTAGTTTAGTAGGTCGGCTTGCGATCCCGCCGAAGGCGGGAAGCTACCCGACATTCTGTCTAAAAGAGACGTAGGATAATGGTGGGATAAGTTCACCCCCAAGTAAAAAGATGAACCTGCCCAATAAGTTGACCATAACCCGGATAATATTAGCCCCCC